>JAJPIN010000145.1 GCA_021324715.1 Nitrososphaeria archaeon | reverse complement strand
ACTTCACCTACAATTGTGTCCGATTTTAATGCAGAATATAATATATCGGGTTTTGGTTCAGTATCCTCAGCTATTGTCCTATTAAAAATTGGTGATGTTATGTTCTTATCAGTAGGGATCTCCACCTGAGCATATGTTGAAATTATAGAGATGGTGGTGAAAAATAATCCTAAGGCAGCCACCAAAGTAAGGAAGAAAATCATGATTAGGAGTGATGAAAATTTAGAGTTTTGTATACCAATCCTAGTCTTATTCAAGTTTATCACTGAACTAAAAAGCTCCTTAAGTCGAGCATCCCCTGCATCATTCGACATCTTCTTATATTTAATACCTAGTTTAAATTAATAAATTTACTGTAAATGTAAATGACATCTATCTTGGTTTAAAAAAATAAAAAGCATAGAATCCTTGAATCTTCGTAGGTATTTGCGTTTCGTATACTCCGGTTTAATTCCATATTCAAAGCAGGAATGCGTATCAATTGCCTATCTACCATTACTATTTAGGATATAAAACTTAACTAAATGAAAGAACTCTTCAATTTGGTCCCTAGGGGATTTGAATCCTGCATATTGTAGGGTTCAAGTAAATTGTATTTAGCTCTTTTTCTTTGATTTTGACTTAACTAATGAAAAAAACACAGTAATCATAGCTAATTCAGGAAAGACTTTTCTATTTTTGATTTGATATGGTGTTAATTAGTGTGACAGAGGGAATTAATTTTCTTCAATCAATTAGACCCCTCGTCTTATCTCTGCGCTACAACGAGTTATTAGTTCTTGTTGCTAAGAAATCTGATATAAATTACATTAATTAATTAAAGGCCTTCATCGGGATAAATTGTCGATTGCTAACCGTTAACCCTATTGATGCGATTCTGTGGACTCTCAGACGAAACGAGAAGGATGTCATCAAGCTATATGATTCCTTATCGCCTATAATGCAACTCGCCACAGGTGCAACCATGCTCAATTTTGGTTATTGGCAAGGTGATGTAAACAGCCCAGTTGTGGCTCAATCAAATTTGTGTACACTCGTAGGAAAGCTTGCAGATCTTGGCTCATCTAGAACTCTAATTGATGTTGGAAGTGGCTACGGAGCACCTGCACTTCAATGGAACAGGGAATACCCACTCGGAAATATGGTCTGTGTGAATATTAATTCTCAGCAGCTCGTAAATGGGTTCAAAATCGCCACAAGTACGATTGAAAATGCACAAACATTTCATGTTCACTGCTTACGAACCAACATTAATTACATTAATGGCACTTCTTTATACTTGCCATTTGCAACTGGTACTGTTGATAGAATCATCTCACTGGAGTCTGCACAACATTTCAAACCCTTTGACAGGTTTATTGCCGAAACTTATAGAATATTGCAACGCAAAGGCTTACTAGTTATAGCCATGCCTGTGACAGTTTCGTTAGATAATGTCTTGAAAAAACTGCCTAAGTTGGGCATTCTCAATCTGACTTGGTCGTCAGAGCATTATGGATTAGAATACGTCAAAGCAACTATTAGGAAATGCCGATTCAATATAATGGATATAAGTACTATTGGTTCACAAGTATATGAGCCACTTGCTCTTTATTATATTCAGAACAGGAAAGAACTACGGCGTAAGATTATGACACTCTATCCATCATATATCGAAAAGATCCTCTGTAAATCATTAGTCAAGATGATGACTGTATCTAAAAAAGGATTGATAGAGTATATTGTATTAAAAGCACAAAAAATTTAAGATCCATCTTCATTGCTCATAGCGCTGTTTCCTGTCGTTTAGAAATATGATAGTTGGAAGAGTGTGGTTGATATATTTGGAATATCTAAAATCGCTCCTGGTGGAAATGTACTTGGCGGATATATTAATCACGCCTCACAATGCACAAATGTTCCCAATTATAATCTATATAAGGAATTATGACACAATTATCAACAATGACACAAATGAGCATATTTCTGCTCCAGTCACACAAGTTCAGTAATGACAATATTGAGGCTACACTAGTTTGCCTAAAATGCGACGAAGTCTTTAAAAAGGACTTCCCTATCGACCTTGAAGGACAGACAATACAGTTCAAATGTCCAGTGTGTAATGCGGTTGGCGAGGCCGATCTCCCTTACAAGAAAATTGAGGAACGACAAGAATTTGAGGAGGACTTCGGTGAAATAGAACAAGAAAACGGTGAAGAATTTGAAGACACCTATTAACGTCCCACTCATGAGTAAAGGATTTGAATCCTCAATTAAGAACCATACTGATGACAGGCTTTGATGTCGACGATGAACTATTTTCATATTATCGTAAAAAAGAAATTATAAAAGGCTTTGCTCAGAAACCCATTAGATTGGAAAATTTGGTTCAAGAGGTAAGCGGACAGTTGCATTGCTACGAAATGTTAAATGTAGGTTTTTGAGGTTTACAGAAACATCGTGTCTTGAAATATATTAACCAATTTAAGTTTCACTTTCCTCACCCGTTGATTTTTAAAAAACAGAGTTAGTTTTATACGATGTTTCATAACTACCTTGCGTAGAAAAAAGTCTTCAATCATTTACCGGCTTTATATAGTATGATTCAGAACAATACAGAATTCAAATGCAATATTTAATATTCAAGCTATTTCGTTCGCTTGAGAAATTAGTTTTCCAATATCTTGTTTATCAGAAAGAATTCCATTCCAGGCATTCCTGCTATTTTTGATTAGTTCGGGGGCGGATAAAATAGTAAAATCTGTGGGAAGAATTTCATCTATTTTTTTCCATTCAATAGGCATTGAAACAGTTGCATCTTGAGTGGGTCGTATAGAGTATAACGAAGCTATTGTTTTTCCTCTTGCATTTTGATTGTAGTCAAAAAATACTTTTCCCTTTCTCTTTGAGGTTCTCCATTCCAGTGTAACTTTTTTTGGATATCTAGTAAACATGGTTTTGGCTATTACTTCGGCAAAACTTTTTGTCTGCTCATAAGAGTAGATATTTAATATAGGAACGTAAATATGCAAGCCTGATTTACCTGATGTTTTCAAGTAAGGATTGATTTTCAGCTCACTAAGTAACTCCTTTAGATCTTGGGCGAGATCCACTGAAGCCTTGAATCCCGCAATATTGTATTGAGGTTCTTCATCTTTTCTTTCTTTACCAGAGTAAATATATGGATCCAAGTCAAATACGATAAAATCAGGAAAATTCAGACCACATTTTTCTTCAAATAACAAAGTGGAAGTATCGCAGCTCTCAAAGTCATTTATCCTGCTATACCAAGGATGCATTTCGATGCAACCCAGATTTGCCATCCACACAAGTGTTTCCTTATTATTACACACAATATAGTTAATACTATCTCCCCTGTGTTCTGAATGAATCTTTGCAATTGTAACAAACTCTGGCGTATTTTGGTTCCAATCTTTCTGATAAAATGTTTTGCCATAAATTCCGTTAGGATATCTACTTAGAGAAAGTGGTCTGTCCCTGAGATGAGGCAGTATTGCATCGTTTATTTTTTCATAATAACTTATTAAATCTCTTTTCAGATAATCCGGATGGTTTTTTGTTGCCTTCCAGTATACTTTATCAGGATTGGTAACTTGTAGATTAGTTAAGCCTGTATGTTGAGGATTATGGAGGTTGCTAACCCTATTAACTAGACTATGTTTGACCTCGTTCCCGACTTCAGATAGAGTTTTGTTCGGATTATCTGCCTCGACTATACATTCCTCTGGCTTCTTATCAATGCGGAGTCGTAGGAAGACCGGTGCTCTAAGTATGCCATCACGCGTCCATTTATCAAACTTGACCTCTACTACAAGGACAGGTTTTAACCATGTTGTTTCTCTGTTGAGGTATGGAACTTTGTCTACAGGTCTAGAGCTCACTTCAAACTCTCTTAGTCTTGTAAATAATTCACTAAGTGTTTCGTCATTAAATCCTGTTCCAGCATGGCCTGCAAATTTTAATTTTCTTTCCTTCGACGAATATACTGCTAGTACCAGAGATCCAAAATGCCGGATCCGACTACCTAATCCCTTCGTGTAACCTATGATTACGCAGTCTTGAGTTTTTGTATTTTTTATCTTCAACCAATCCCTGGATCTTGTTCCTTCTCGATAAACGCTATTTTTGTGCTTAGCAACTATTCCTTCCAAGTTTAATTCTTTACTGCTCTGTAGTATTTCAGTTCCATTCTCTGTTATATATTCGGATATTCTAATAGTGTCATTCTTTTTTAAAATCATTGAGAGCAATTCTCTTCGCTCTAGGTATCCCAAGTGTTCTACATTCTCGTTCTCATTGTAAAGAATATCAAAGACATAATAAGTTGATGGATCTTTCACCGATAATGCCATTATCTCTTGAGGGTTCTGAATGTTCATTCTGTGTTGATGTATATGAAAATCTGGAAGACCCTCTTCATTTAGAACTACAATTTCCCCATCGACGATGGCTGATCGACATTCCTTTAGATTCAACTTTACGGCATTTACTATTTCAGGGTAACGATTTGTTATATCGTTGCCATTTCTTGACTGGATTCTAACGTCGTTGTTATTCTTAAAAACAATTGCTCGCACACCATCCCATTTGACCTCAAATACCCAATCCTTATCATTGAATGCTTTTTCAAAGGGATGTGCCAGCATTGGCTTTATCTTCAGAAATAACGAATCAGTATTACTCCTTATGCTAGCAGATTTATACGATGGTCGTTTATTTTTAGCTATTTTTATTCTAGTCTTATGTTCTTTAGCTTCTGAACCAGATTCGATATCTGAATTAGATTTGCCAGTAATGACAGATTCCGGACTCATCAACGTTAAGTCATCTTCAGACGCATGTTTATCATTCGCCTTGATTAGTAGCCATTGATTCTCTTTTTTGGTCCTTATTAAAGTAAATAATCCTTTTAGCTTGCTTCCATATAATTCGACAGTTATTTTTCCTTTTTCTATTTGTTTGGACAGTAGTTCTCTGCTAGAGTAGCTACCGGTGTCCCATACTATTACAGTGCCAGCACCGTAATTTCCCGAAGGTATTACCCCTTCAAAATGTAGATAATCAAACGGATGGTCTTCTACCATTACTGCCAAACGCTTAATATGAGGATTCATTGAGGGCCCCTTAGGGACAGCCCATGATTTAAGGACAGCATCTTCCGATTCTAATCTAAAATCGTAATGAAGTCTAGTAGCATCGTGTTTCTGCACTACAAAGTTCCTCAATTTCGTGTCTTTATTCTGTCCGGTTACAAAACCCTCAGGTTCGCTAGTTTTTTCAAAATTCCTTTTTCGATTATAAGATGAAAGTAGAAGATTACGTGTGATGTGCAAACAACTCCTATACATGAGGGTCTAGCTTGTTGGGATTCATTCTTTAGACTCCAATATATTATGGTTGCCATACTACAAATAGGTGAAAGATCGTCGGAACTTTGCCTATATGAGCATCTATTTCTAATGCACGAGTTTTCGCCATCTAAACTCTGTTACCGTTCGCGGTAGAAAAATTTAGTTCAATTTGTAATTATTTTATACTTTATGGAAATATAACAGTCAATGCAAGGTACATGTGATCACTGCTGTTCAACCAACGTACTCGTGCAAGAAAAAAGATTAGGTAATCAAGTTAAGCACGTTTGTCGTGAGTGTGCTTGATTGGCTAAGCTTTTTATTTTTTAAGTTGTAATTTCTTTATGCTGATCTAATGAAATGTTTTTTACCAATTTTCAAATCAATTTATAAGATACTGTGACAAGATTTTTGTGAAGTCCTTAATCTTAGTTTTTATCATGACTGCGCGCTTTTCACAATTGCAAATCAGGATGAGCTGCTCTTTCCAAACACATTGCTTCACTGATTTTTTCCTGAATCATTTCTGTATATGAAAATTTAATGATTAAAATGTACATCATTGCGCAATAATATGTTATAATGATATCTAAATGTGAGACATCTAAAAATCAGTTTAAACAATTTTGATATTGAACTTCGAAGAAAAATATGAAAAGGGGGATAGCTCTTCATCATTATTATTTATTGCATCAATTACTACACTTTTGTGATGAATAAAATCATTTTGAGGTAACGATGTTTGAGTTCTACGAATATTTCCGGCAAGTGATTATTTTTACCTATTTATAGTATTATGCACATAGTATGTCATGGTCTTGAACACACTTTTATATATTGTATTAGTCATAATAGTAATTATCGTTATTGTTGTATTGTTAAGGTTCCTTTTCAATGTATTATTCGTTGCACCAGTAACCATAGAACATGATGTTCTAACACAATACTTTACTCATATAAAGTCGATCACTTTGTGAAACAACCGCTGACCTCAGGGACATAGTTATTTAGGCCATTGATTCTGAAATTCCATAACTTTACATTAGCTTTAAACTTTCCGTT
>JAJPIN010000155.1 GCA_021324715.1 Nitrososphaeria archaeon | reverse complement strand
CCGGCTGTGATAATATATCCTGTCCATATGACCAATTGTCTGGTATAACTATTGAGAAATCCGTATTGCCTACTTTTGTTAAGGCATTAACATTAGATATTGATAATGATATGGCTACCACGACGGCTAGTAAGGATATCGATATCAGAGACAAACTCATTTCCTGAAATAGTTAACGTCAATATGTTATATAGCAGCTTTAATCTAAATTAAGATTCACCCACCAAGAAGAATTTTGCATCGATATCGTTATGAGATTATATCCAACAAATTATGAAAAACTAAATGCCTAGCGAGAGGAGGCCCACGTTTAGGCAAGCCGTTTGAGCCTCCTCCCAAATGCATAAGGAGGAATAAGAAGCAAATCATATAATTTTTCACAGGATAAAAGAGTATACTAGAGTAATTATTGTCATCTACGTGGTCTCTGAAAAAGAGGATACTACCTAATACAGCATTATGAATTAGCTAGATTAATGTCCAATTTAAATAGCAAAATCGTAGTCTTAATTGTTTCGATGGCAGTTCTGCTTGGAGTAACCATTTGGCCAATCGAATTGCACTAGTGAATGCACAAGAAATTAAAACAAATCAGACTGATGCCACTGGAGGAGTCAGGGAGTAGTAACCATTACGAAAATAGACGTTGATCCAATAATGAAACCGCTGAAGGACGCGTATCTAAAAGCAGGTGATATTAAAGATGACCCAAAGTTTGGTTCAAGCAGTGAAAGACTTGAAAGATGCGAAAGAAACAGCAAAGACTTTAGTAGCCGCAAACCTTTTGCGTGATTTGATACAATTCAAAGCGTTACAAGAAATGAAATAAAATACAAATTCACTTCACTTTTTTTATTTCTGGCTAGACTTTCAGCCATAAGTATAGGTACTATTATGGAACATATTTTATAAAGGACAATCGGTTTCTATCGTATTTTACACGACATAGCATTGTGAATATAACCAACTTATCTTATTGTCTACAATATCATTAGTATGTATTTTTCTGTTCAAAATCTGCACCAAGAATAAAACCATCGATTGAGTCTATTTTTCCATTCCAATATCCTCCGGTGAAAGTCAGAGGCTGATTTCCCACATAGATCAAAGCATCCTTTAGGAATATGTAATTATATGGTACGTCTTTTTCCATGGCTTCCTTGGTCGCCTTTATGATCTCTTCAAAGACTTCATTTAGCATTTTTTTATTATCAAAATTGTCTTGATCTCGTTCACTTATTGCCCTTTCAATGAATAATTTCCGCAATCCTTCGTAATAGGGTTTCATACCAATCATCTTTCCAGATACTACAGATCCATGAAGATTAAGAGTTATGGAAATGAAAGATTTCTGAGTTGCGTTTATAGATTTTTGTAATAGTTCCAAAAGGAAGATGCGACCATTCCATCTACTTTTACCTGTAAGTTCATTTGACATAACATCTGTGACGTTTTATTTGATATTATAACCTTTGAGACTTAACTTTACTACATCTAACAAATCTTGAAAAAAAAACCGCTCTTTCGGATACAGATGAGGTAAAAAAGCGTGGCAGCGATATATATCATGAATTTATCGATTGAAACCAATGGTAAATTATCAGTGATAAGTTAGCATTATACACTTCTAGTTATTCAATTTCTCTAATGAAAAGACAAACAACAATAATTACAACAACCGCAATGCTCTTGTTTGCAGCATATTCTTTTAATCCCATGGCGGCGTACGCACTGCTTGCAGCCATAGTCGACAAGATACAAACTATAGACGAACGTGAAACTCTAAAGTATACTCTGGGTCTAGAAATTGTTACTGATCTGTTAAAAATGCATGCTGCGGAACTAGTAATCAATCAAACAGCGGGCACTCATTCCATTAAGCCATGAGGCTATAAGTAATTATCGAATTAGGTAGAGTGGATAATCCTAAATTTTTTTTTATTTATTTTAACAAGTTACTCATAGATTCCAATCCAATATTCTCAGTTCTTCATCTAAGAGTCGGGGAAAGAACAATAATAAACATCGATTTATAGGAGTTGTGCTTGTTTGGTTTATGACTATTTATTAAAAATTAAATAGTAATTTATAGAAATAGCGTAAATATGAGGTTGTATGGAAAACATAGTCAATTTTATTAGTGTATTATTAGAGTGGTAAGCGTGAAATTACAAGTTAGAAATTTATCTAAAAAGTTTAAAGCAACAAGTTCTAAAAATGCTGAATATGTTACTGCAATTGACAATATCAGCCTGACAATTAATGATGGCGAATTTGTGAGTATAGTTGGCCCCTCGGGATGTGGAAAATCTACATTGCTAAACATTCTAGCTGGACTTGACAAACCTACTGAGGGTGAAATCATTCTTAATGGTCATCAGATAGACGGGACGGGTCCAGATAGAATTATTGTATTCCAGGAAAATGCCTTGTTTCCATGGCTCAAGGTAATTGAAAATGTTGAATTTGGATTGAAAGTAGCCGGTTTGCAGAAAGAGAAGAGGCGTCAAATTGCGCTTGCCCATCTAGAAACAATGCAATTGACAAGATTTGCTGATTCTTATGTGTATCAATTATCTGGAGGGATGAAACAAAGAGTGGCTCTGGCCCGCGCGCTTGTTATGGATCCCGAAATATTGCTCATGGATGAGCCTTTTGCCTCATTGGATTCCCAAACAAGAGACTTACTTTCAGTTGAATTACAGCTGATTTGGTCAAAAACTAGAAAAAATATTATTTTTGTAACTCATAATATAATGGAATCTGTGTGTCTTGGAGACAGAGTTTTTGTATTCACGAATAGACCTGGAAAAATCAAAAGAGAAATAACAATTGAACACAGAAGACCAAGACTAACGGAAGATGATGAACTTAAACCATTCTATAGAGAAGTCTTGGGGGAATTGAAAAGTGAAATTAGCGCTGCCCGCAAACAAAAAACTGACTAGATTGTCTTTAGTTTCTTTACAAAATTTAGACCATCATCGAAACTATTGGGTGAGCACAATAGGACTTTATTCGTCAAATTACCTGCCTCGTGGATGAAATTTTCTGGCTCGTCTTTATATGTAGACCAATCCAATCCTATATTCTGAGCGGAAATTTCATTTCTCTTTGAAGGACACATTATACATGGAATAACATCAATTCCATATGGTGCGGACGCCTTTACAATATCTTCCAGGCTATCTATAGAGCTAATAGATTGTGTGACAAACGCTCGTGGTCTTGCTTTGAGTTTGTTTTTTATTTTCGCTCGATTATCTATTTTGCTTGGAAAAGATAGATCTAATTTTATGTAACTATCAAAATTATACTCCGATAGTATTTTGACAGCATTGGTGGGTATTACATTAAAAAATTTATTGCCCATAATCGGATCGTCTCCACGAAGAATCAAGATGCTATAAACTTCAGACAATATTGCCTCTGTAACAAATTGAAAAATAGATATCAAATTCCTGTCGTAAAGCCTACAAGTACAGCTTATCGGTTTCGATATGCCCATCTGTTTTAGTAGTGAAACCAGCTTCAAACTCGAAACTCTAGGGGAACCAAGAACATTGTCAGTTAGATGTATACCGTCAACATATTCTGATATCTTATTTACTCTTGTCAAAAAGAGATCGATATTTTTTCTTACTACGCCATTCTCAAATTGGTTGTTGTGAAGAACTTTGGGTGGATTCATCTCATAGATAACTTTGAATTTCATCAATAACTCACAATAATTATCATAATTAAATCCTTAATTTAAAATCTTGAATATCTGTAAGTAAACAGAAATTTAAAAAATTTTCACGATAGATTTTATACTTAAGGCAACGGTGAATATCTAATGATCCTCTTTTGTATAATGAAAAGCTAATCAAAGATATGATTTATCCTTTTTTGCATAGAAAAGTAATTTTTCCGATTCGGTCGAAGCGATTCAAATTTGCTGCTGTTATGATACCGATCCATTTCACCAATGGAAACCCAAATGTGATCTTGATAAAAAGGACGAAACTTGTGAAAAATCATGCCGGAGAGATTTCTTTTCCAGGCGGTATTTTTATGGATAAAGACCTAGAGATGTTAGTAACTGCCTTGAGAGAAATAAGTGAAGAGATTGGAATTAAACTCAAAAGAGAACAGATTATTGGCTATCTGGATACAGAAAGAACCTTAACGTCAAGTTACATAATCTACCCTTACGTGGCTTTAATGGACAGCTTACCAAAAATCATCAATACAAATTACGAGGTTGAAAAAATCTTAGACGCTCCTCTCATACCATTACTTAAAAGTAGGGAAAGTGACCTGAACCGTCAACGCCAATATTCAGATCCTCATTTGCCTAAATTTACTTATAAAAACGAAGTTATTTGGGGTGCTACAGCAAGGATTCTAGACCAACTTGCAAACTTTTTTTCTAGCGAAATTACTAATTGAATTTTAACAAATTGAATAACATCTGATCTTACTGTACTTTATTTAATATCATTATGATTTAATAAGCATGGACTTCGGATTTGTGTACTCTCAAGCTCCTAAATGTCCCAAATTTCATATCACACTTATCACACTTCCATAGATTTACCTTCGCCTGATTATAAAATGTAAAGGATTCATTTCCACTCTCATACTTACCTGTTCTGCTGTTATAATTAACTGGATTGTAATTTATTCTGTATTTAATCCTCGAAATGTTTATTTTCAAAGTGCAATGTTATTGAATTCTTTATTTAAAAAAAGTAAAGTTAATTGTACATATAGAAACCAATCAACCTTATTTTACTAACTGAATATCAACAATACTAATATCTCATATGGGAATAGTATCAATGTGTATTTTGAGAACCTAAAAGAGTATGTGGAATCTCTTGAAAAAGTTGATCAATTGAGAAGAATAAGAGCAAAAGTTTCAGTGGATTTAGAAATTGCAGAAATTTTGCGTAGGGTTATGTATAAGAATGAAGGTCCTGCAATATTATTTGAGAATGTAGAAGGATACAAGATTCCTGTGCTTGGTAATGCATTTGGATCATTGAGAAGATTGAAAATGGCTCTTGACATAGAGAATTTTGAAGAAATCGGAGAACGCATGACCTCACTAACAAAGTTAAGGATACCTCACGGACTGTTAGATAAATTTAAGATGCTTCCAAAGCTTTCGGAAATTTCTGATTATGCTCCAAAAAACATAAGCTCGGGCCCAGTAATGGAATTTATTGAAACATCCAATCCCACTTTAGATAGTTTACCAATAATCAAATCGTTTCCTAAAGATTCTGGGAGGTTTATCACTTTTGGAATTACGGTTTCAAAAAATCCTGAGACTGAGATTAGAAACCTGGGTGTATACAGATTACAGGTTTTAAATTCTAAAAAGGCAATAATGCATTGGCAAGTACACAAGAGAGGTGCACTTCATTATCAAATGAATAAGGATAATATGCAAAAAACGGAGGTTGCAATAATTATAGGTGCCGATCCTGCAACTGTTTTTAGTGCGGTGGCACCTGTTCCAGAGGGTCTGGATAAATTT
>JAJPIN010000143.1 GCA_021324715.1 Nitrososphaeria archaeon | reverse complement strand
GGTATCTTGTAAATTATTAAATGAGTGATTTATTTCTGAGTTAGTAAGGGAAGAAAATTTGGCCCTCTTCGAAACCTCATATTTATTGTTGCAAGCATATTGGAGTATGTTGTAACCGATAAGCTCACCCTCAAGATCGTAATCACATGCGTGTATAAACCCCCTAGCAGCCTTTGAAATATTTTCAATGGCTTTCAAAGTTTGCGTAATTCTTCTTTTTTCTCTTACAGTAGCCGAATGTCGTGGAGACCATGTTACCTCATAGACAGGATAGTTTTTTCGATTTTTTTCAACAGGAAATAAACTATATAAATGGCCCAGTGCTGAGCAGACAATAAATCGTTCACCTTTATTTGTAATAATATCAAACATTACGACACCAGACGCCGGTTCTCTCTTTATCATTTTTTTAGATCCTAATATTTCAGAAATCCTCTTTGCGGCGAGTGGTTTTTCGCAAATTACAAGGTTGTATTGTTCCGCGTTCAGCTCTTGAGTTTTTGCCGGCAATTAAAATGGGATATATAGAATTACCATTTAGATTTTGGGGTGGTTAAACAACCAATCCGATCACCGATTGGAAGCTGACCTGAGCAAAAGATTTTCGAAATTTACCTCCAACGCTGAGCATTCTCGAACATTTTTATATTCTCGATTGATATTTTTTATATAAATGGTAAACAATGTATGCGTTCTTGGAGCTGGAAGTACAAAATATGGTAAACTAAGTGAAAGTATTATTGAGCTGGGATTGGATGCTGCAAAAAATGCGATTGAATCGGCTGGGATTACACCAAAGGATATCCAGGCAGGTTATATCTCGAATGTATTTGGTGTAGCTGATAAACAGGTGCATATGGCCCCAGTATTAATGAGCAATCTCGGAATTCCTCATATACCAGGTCTAACGATCGAATCTGCTTGTGGATCAGGTTCCGTAATGTTCAGAGAAGCTTACGCAAATGTTGCAGCGGGCTTTTATGATTGTGTATTGGCAGTTGGTGTAGAAAAAGTAACTCATACTGGAACTACTTTGAGTACCACGCTCTTTTCATACTGTTCTGACTTCTTTTATGAAGGTGGAAATGGTGCTTCGTTCCCAGGGCTGTTCGCTTCTATTGCCAGAGCTTATTTGAATAAACACAAAGCGACTGAAGAGGATTTGGCATATGTTGCAGTCAAGAATCATGATAATGGATTACTAAATCCAAAAGCCCACATCAGAAAAAAAATAACAGTGGATGATGTCTTGAATTCACCTGTTGTAGCATCTCCGTTAAAGATCTATGATTGTTGCCCATTTTCTGATGGCGCATCAGCTGTTATTCTATGTACTGAAGAATTTGCCAAGAAGGTTGGTAACAATTATGTAAAAGTTATCGGCTCAGGCAGAGGTGGATCACCTGCCGCCGTGCAATCAAGGGAGGATATCACAACTATCCCTAGTACAATAATTGCTGCTAACCAAGCATACAAGATGGCAGGAGTCACACCAAAGGATATTGATTTTGCTGAAGTACATGATTGCTTTACTATTGCAGAAATAATCGACATAGAAGATTTAGGATTTTTTAAGAAGGGCATGGGGGGGATTGCTGCAAGGGAAGGCATAACTCATAGGAATGGAGAAATTCCTATTAATCCGTCAGGAGGACTAAAATCAAAAGGGCATCCTATTGGTGCGACGGGTGTAGGGCAGGTTGTGGAAGTTTTCGATCAATTCACTGGCGCAGCTGGTGACAGATCCGTAAGAGATGCCGAAATAGCACTTACACACAACTTTGGAGCAACTGGGGCAAGTGCAGCAGTTCACATTTTCCAAAAAGTCTAAGTTTGGTGTAAGACAAATTGGAAAAAAGTCTAAGTACGCATGAAAGATTTATTCACACAGCTAATAGCGGGAGAATTCTGGCTAACAAATGTAAGAACTGCGGAAAAATTATGCTTGAAACTATGTACTATTGTAGTGTTTGCTCTAAAAGTGACTTTGAATTTGTTGAATTTCCAGGCATCGGTACAGTAGTTACCCATACTATTCAATCAGTAGCTCCTGAAGGGTTTGATGATGTAAGCTCATACGCATGGGTAGTTTTCAAGCTGAATGATGCTCCTATTTCAGCTTCGGGGTTTTTGCCAGGGATTAAAGTACCAGCCGAGCTGCCTATAGGCTCAATTGTCAAGGTAAAAGGCTATGATGCAAAGCATGGACTAACTTTAGAAAAGCAGGGCGATTAACAGTCACTATTTTAAGGAAAGAATTACATTCGAAAAAGCCTTCATTTTCACATCATCATTTCGTTCAGCAAGATTTATTCATATACTAGTAATTTTTTAGATTAGCTTTATGTTACTCTTTTGTTGATAGACACTGACAATTAATTTTACATTCATCCAGCACTATATTTTTTTTATGCAGCATAATTCAGAGTTTCAAATTGATTTGTCCAATGCTGCTCAAGTTATCAGTAATCAAATTACAAAGCTGAATAAGCTCTCAAAAAAATTTGACATGATGGATATTGATTTTAAAAAACAAATTGTCCAAAACATCAAAGTAGGTAACAATGTCCGCGCCAAAGCACTAGCTAATGAACTCGTAAATATACATAGAATTAAGCAAACAACAAGAAACATGGTGATGTCTCTTGAAGTTGTTGCTCTACGCTCCAGCATAATTGGCGAATTTGCCGTTATAATAAATACTCTTAACCCAACAATAGATTTGATAAAGGATATTGAAAAAGATATTTCAACAGTAATACCCAGGGCGAATGAGATGTTGAATGATGTTACAAATGCTTCATCTGAAATACTAAATTACAATGTTAATCCTGAGGTAAAAATGACAATCCCCGTTGATGATGATGCCCTCAAAATTTTAAGTGAAGTTGAACAGAATGTTGAAGAGGAAACAAGACAAAAGTTACCCGACATACCTGCGACAATTAATGTAACGAAAAACAGAAATGAATTCGAATCCCTGGTAGAGGAAAACGAAGTTATGATTTAAATTTGATTTTCTAAAATCTTGTAGGTAAATTGTTTTGTACTGTTAGTCAATAACTATTTACGACCCAATTTTAAATTATCTCAGGATAATATCGGGTGAGATGGAAATAGAGGCTAGCCATGATCATTTAACTCAAACTGAAATTAAACCTAGTGGAATTTTACAAGCAGCAAAAAGAGTTAGGATGATTTTTTCTGTTATGGCAAGCCCTAACAGGATTGATATACTTCGTATTTTAAATTCCAAGGGACCTTTAACTTACTCAGAATTAAAATCATTAGCTGGATTTAAATCCAAAAAAGAGTCTGGTAAATTTGCTTACCATTTGAGGAAGCTCTTGAGGCAATCACTTGTTGCATTAAATAAAGCAGAAAGAAGGTATACAATTACCAATCTCGGAAAATTAGTCCTAAGTCTGGCAAGACAAATTGAAGAGAGATCGATAGTTGAAAGCGGAAAAATGTATGTACGAACTTCTAGACATTCTATTGAAGAATTTAATTCTAATAGGATAACTCAATCATTAGTTAGGGAGGCGAATATGCCTCTTGAACAGGCACATAAGATTACAGAAGAAGTTGAAAACAAAGTTTACAAATTCCAAACCGTCTATCTTACCTCCTCGCTTATTAGAGAAACTGTGAATTCAATTTTAATCGAACACGGCTATGAAGAATTTAGATCAAAACTTGCTAGGTTGGGTCTCCCGGGATCCGATATCTCAGAAATGATTAACAATCCTAATTATGGCAAAAATGGGGTTGAGGGGATTTTGTCAGAAACATCTCTTGCCGTTTTTTCTGAAAACCTACTATTCAACGTGTTACCGAAAGACATCACTGATATGCATCTTGCTGGGGAACTCAATATTTCGAACACCGGACTATGGAGTTTGATGCCTGATACTGTTTTTATCGATACTAGGGATATTATTGAAAATGGTTTGAATTTTAAAGGAAAATATTTGAATGTCTCAAGACTGAAACCAATTGATACACTTGAAGATGTTACAGCAGTTCTTCCTATATTGATTTCAGTGTTAAGCAGGGAGGCTTCGAGGGAGATAATACTTGAAAATTTTATATCTTCAATTTCAAAGAAGTTTCAAAATAATGAGGGCATAGAATCTGTATTTTCTAAAGCATTTATTTCATCATCCATATCAAGGTCATATTCGTCGTCCGAGTTTCCAGTAATTACTTTACCACTCTCACTTGATGGAAGCTCATTTACTACATCCATTTTGAATGCTTACGCTAGATATTTAGATCATACTCCGACTCCCACCATTGGGTTATCTTTAGTTGGTAATGATCACGATTCGCTGAAGAGTAATTCGGAGCTGATAGGCAATATTGTTAAACATGGTGGAATTTTAACCATATCAAAGAATTTCAGGAGTCATTCAGGGTTAGTAAAAAATATAGCTGATGAGAAATCTAATTCGGTTATATGCTTACAGTCTTTAGCAATAAATCTGCCCAGATTAGCTTATCAGTCTAATAAAGATGAAACCTATTTCAGAGCTAGGTTGGCATTGATGATAAAACCAGCCATTTCCGTTCTACTGTCCAGAAAAAATTCCATTTTGGAAATGATGCAAAGAGAAATGCTTCCTGTATTGGCCAACATAACACAAATGATGCACTTAAGCAGGATGAATCTAGTGATAAATTTAACTGGTATGAGGGAGTCTGTAAACAATATCCT
>JAJPIN010000274.1 GCA_021324715.1 Nitrososphaeria archaeon | reverse complement strand
AGAACCTGAAAAAATTGCCAGATTTTTCCATGAAGAAATCAAACAAGGAATGAAGGAAATGGGATATTCAATTGACTGGAGGAGAGAATTTACGACTATAGATAAGGCTTATTCAAAATTTATTTCGTGGCAATTTAGGAATCTCAGGAAGAAGGGATTAATAGCGCAGGGGTCTCACCCAGTCGGATGGTGCCCCCAAGATCAAAATCCAGTCAGTCAGCATGATACTATAGGTGATATCGAACCAGAACTTATTGAATATGTTCTCGTGAAATTCAAATTTGAAGAACAATATATTATCCCAACTGCGACTTTAAGACCAGAGACTATTTTTGGGATCACCAACTTATGGATAAATCCTCATATCAACTACGTAATTGCACTTGTAAACGATGAGAAATGGATAATAACTAAAGAGGCGGCAAAAAAGCTGGAATTTTTAAACATGAACGTGTCAATAATTTCAGAAATGCATGGGTCCAACTTGATAGGAAAATATGTATTTGATCAATTAAGGAAAGAACACTTGCCTATATATCCTGCAACTTTTGTCGATCCCAATAATGGTACTGGCATTGTCATGTCCGTTCCTGCGCATTCTCCTTACGATTACCAAGCGCTAGTTGATTTAAGAAAGGATGTAGATAGTTTGAGAAAATATAACATGACTGTTGATATTGTTCCCATAAGAATAATACACACTGATACGTTCAGCTCAAATGAGTCCTCCCCTGCAGAATCCATAGTGAATAGTTATTCAATAAAGGATCAGAGCGATCCAAAGCTTGAAGAAGCAACCAACAAGCTGTATTCCGACGAATTTCATAACGGTATTCTTTTGCCAGAGATAGAAGTTATCGGAAATCTGAGCGTTTTGAAAGCGAGGGATACAATGAGGGAAGAAATAATCAATAAGGGAATTGGAACCAGCATGTATGAATTAAAAAATGCGGTAATTTGTAGGTGCGGTACTCCTTGTGTAGTTAAGTTACTAACTAACCAATGGTTTATCAACTATGGCGACGAAAAATGGAAAAAATTGGCATATGAACTAATCGATAATATGGAAATTCTACCTGAAGAAATAAGACAGGAATTTACAAACGTTATTGATTGGTTAAAAGAAAGGGCATGTGCAAGAAAAAGCGGTCTAGGAACGAAACTTCCATGGGATAATGAGTGGATAATTGAAAGTCTAGCAGATTCGGTTATTTATATGGCTTATTACCTGCTATCAAATCATATTTGTAATGACAATGATACTCAAAACAGCGGAAATAAGATATGTGCGGATGATTTGGGTGATAGTTTTTTTGATTACGTTCTTTTAGGAAAGAATGATAGTCATTTAGTTGCTAAAGAATCAAAAATTTCCGTACAATTATTAGAAAAAATCAGAAATGACTTTCTGTATTATTATCCAGTGGATTCGAGGCATTCGGGAAGGGATTTGGTTCCTAATCATCTAACGTTTTTTATATTTAATCATGCAGCAATTTTTACCAAAGATAAGTGGCCCAGGCAAATTGTGGTCAATGGCTCTGTACTGATGGAAGGTAAAAAGATGTCTAAGTCACTTGGAAATATCATTCCTTTACGACATGCAATAGAGGAATACGGAGCTGATTCAATCCGCCTTACAATGTTAGCATCTGCAGAGATACTACAAGATTCGGACTTTTCCTTTGATTTAGTAAAGGGGATTAGATCCAAATTGTTTGAAATTTACAGAAGCATAACCATACACAAGGACATTTTTACATTAAGTGAAAATAGGACGGATCATATCGAACTCGAAGATCTCTGGATGTCAAGCAGGATACAACACATTATTTCAGATACTACTTCTGCCGTTGAGAAATTAAGAATCAGAGAAGCATTACACAGTATATTGTATTTAATGGATAATGATCTTCAGTGGTACCAAAAAAGAAAACTTGCAAAGAACAAATCAATATCTAATATCTACCTAAAGGAATTCTTCGAAACAAGGATAAAATTATTATCGCCATTTGCTCCTTTTTTCTGCGAGGAAATCTGGGAAATAATGGGCAATAATTCTTTTATTAGTTTAGCATCATGGCCCGAAGCTGACGGCTCAAAGAACACACTGAAAACAGAAGATAATGAAAGACTAATTCAAGATACGATAATTGATATACATAAAATAACAAAGGTTACTAAAATGATTCCAAAAAAGATTATGATTTATACAGCTTCATCCATGAAGTATAAATTATATAAAAAATTATTAAACAGAATAGAGAGTCAATCTACTGCGAACTTTGGGGTGCTAATGAAAGAATTTGTAAATGATAACGAAATCAAAGATTTTGTAAAGCAAAACCCTGAGTTGGTAAAGAAAATGATAGATGACATATTGTCAGAATCACTAGAGGTTAGATGCAGAAGAACGAAAATCGATTCCTTTGATGAATTGATACCCCTACAAGATGCTAGATCATTACTAATTAGTGAAATCGGAAATGATCAACTCGAAGTAAATATCTTTTCTGAAGACAGCAGTGACAAATACGATCCGAAGCAAAAGTCAAAATATGCGAGGCCGTTTAAACCAGCTATATTTATTGAATAAACTTTAGGTCATTTGTATGTAAATTTACCTTACCGAACGGTAGTTAAGATTTGGTATTACTTGCTACCTTTGGCACGAACCGTCCAACAACTTCTTTTTACCAATACTTCAATTAACAGTAGATTGTAAATTATTTTATTGATTGGATATACCATTAAATTTAGAATCATCTCAGATATTTCGAGTTGTCGTTGGCCAATTATACTTTAGTTTGCTCAAACAGAGATCTTGCGAGTAAAACTCTCTTACGCTGTTTGATTGAAAATTTTGGATTCACGAAGGATAAAGATTCTACCTTTTGTTCAAATAATTATCCAAATATTGTTTTACACATTTCCGAAAATAATTTGCTTTACCTAGATAATCTAGATGAAAAGTATCCTAAAGCATCATGTTTTATTTTCCTATCTCAACACAGATCTGAAGCCAATATACCCGCATTAACATGTCATTCTACGGGAAACTTTGACAAAAATAATTTTGGGGGCAGAGAAAGGGAATTAGGAATATGTTATCCATGGCTTCAAAAGCAATACCTTATAGAATTAAACAATCATAGGGATCGGCTTCCCGATTATGATATTATTATAGAATCTACACATCATGGTCCGACCTCGCTAAAGAAACCAATTCTGTTTATTGAAATAGGGTCGACTGAAAAACAATGGAATGATGAAAATGCGGCAAGTACTGTATGCAGATCATTAATTAAAGTAATTGCAAAAAAATTTGAGTTTTGTGAAAAGGTTGGCATAGCTCTGGGAGGCAATCACTATCCCACAAAATTCAATAAGATGTTACTCGAATCAGAATTTGGATTAGGAGCAATCGCCACAAAATATGATTTACCATATTTGGATAATTTTTTAATAGAACAAATGATATCTCAGAGTATTGAAAAAGTAAATTATGCAGTCGTGGATTCTAAGGGACTGGGAAAAGAGAAATCTCGAATTTTATCTGTTCTGGACCAAGTTGGAATTGAAGTTATAAGAATTTAAAGTAATGAAAATATGGATATAGTTATTTATTATTGTGTAGTGTCAGTAAATTATGGCTTGCACTAATAGAAATAATCGCAAGAAAACAAGCACACGTCATATTGATAGTCAACATGTCTACAATTTTGTTTCCAATATCCCGCTCGGAAAAGTTGCAACATATGGACAATTGGCATCATCGTTAGGTTATCCTCAGGCGGCCCGTGGAATTGGAAAAATTTTAAACAAGAATCCACGTCCAATCATAGTGCCTTGTCATAGGGTTGTTTGTTCAGATGGACATGTTGGAGGTTACATGTACGGGAAGGAACGAAAGATCTCGTTGCTACTTGATGAAGGAGTTCCTATTGTTAATGATTTCATAAAAGATTTTGAAAAATATAGAGTTTAGTGTTAGACTAATTACTTGTGCACCTTTGCTTGTTTGGCGAGTTCTCTCAGGTGTGATAGAGATCTAACATTGCCACCATTAACCTTTTTATACAAATCCCAAAAAGTATCTCTATTTATTTCATTTCTGGCTTTTAATATTTTCAAATGACGTCTCATGGCCCTTGTGCGCTTTACATAAACTTCTTTCTTCCCTTCTCTGGCAGTTTTCTTTCCTTTCTTTGATCCCGCGGAAGTACCATGTTTTCTTCTCGTCTTTAGTTTCTTTTCTGCTCTAGCCCTAGATATTCCTCTTACCTTTACTGTCCATATAGTACCATTCTTAATTAAGGAACGCATATCCTCCCTTGTTATAGCATCAGCAATATCGTCAAGTTTATCTGGCTCAAAACGAATTCTATTTACTCCTACGCCCAATACCCTTGAGATCAATTCTCTTTTTTTTCTTAGATTTACCACCATTATGATTTAGCCCCCTTTTTCCCCGGGCTTTTTTTTGCTTCTTTTTTGGGTTTTGTTTCTGCCTTTGGTTCAGCTTCTTTTTTGGGTTTTGTTTCTGCCTTT
>JAJPIN010000086.1 GCA_021324715.1 Nitrososphaeria archaeon | reverse complement strand
TCCGTTCCTGAAAAAAAAGATGTTTGCTGCACATGAGCATATAGGGAACATGTTGTGATGGTTTAGTTGGTGATTTTAAGTGATTAATATAGTCATACAAACCCTTTGTTTTAATCAGTTTATCTTGATTTTGTTCAGCGATTTTACCAAAATAGAGATCCTCACAAGTATCATATTCTTCCATTAAAGTAACAATATCATCTATACCTATTTGCCTAGTTCCGGTTATTCGCTTAAACAACAGTAATAGAAGAGAGTGTGGAGTTCCATATCGTAACCATACTTGAGGTGTAAGGACATTTCCTATAGACTTGCTTATTTTCTTGCCTCCTTTATCGAGAAACATTTCATATTTCACATGTAAGGGATGTGCATAATTCAGAATAACGTCAGACACCCAATCATTCACTCTTACCGAATCCATTATGTCCTTGCCATAAGCCTCAAATTTTATACTAAGAGCACTCCATCTTGCAGCAAATTCCACCTTCCATGCAAGTTTTCCTTTGCCCACTGATATGGGAACTTCACCAGTATATCCACACCCTTTGATTTCGTTATTTCCCAACTTGGTTCCGTCACAGATATAGATTATTTTCTTTTCTTCTGTTATGTATTTTTCAGCGTGGGCCACATATAGCCTTCCACATGATTCACAAATTGGAAAGTAGGGAAGTGTTTCTTTATATTTTGATTGACCCACGAACTCCTCGATCTTGTTACCCAGATTGGCTGCATTTGATAAAATTATGTGTATTTGGTGTGTTAACATTCCGCTGCCATATACCTTTGCCGCATTTAGGAATTCGTAATTTATGTCTAGTCTGTCTAGAGCATCAAGCAACTGGCTGCTCATGTGATCTCCATATGAATCGTGACAGTGACCTACCGGATCAGGAATATTGGCAACGGGTTTGCCGATATAATCACGCAACCAGTCAGGAAGGCCCGTTGGTATTTTCCTCAATCCATCCAAGTCGTCAGAATATGCAATTAACTTTGAATCGTATCCCAAGTTTTTTATGGCTAGAGAAACTCCATATGCTCTCACGGCATCGCCAAGGCTACCAATATGCGGGAAACCTGATGCTCCCAGCCCGCTCTCTACTGAAACGGATTTCAATGGTCTTCCAATGTCTTTTTCTCTGCTAATAATTGTAGATGCAATTTTATCAATCCAAGTGCCTCTACCTATGACTTCTCTATTCATATAACACTACAATTCCTTAGATACGTACGGTCCATTTTCTTCATATCCTAATTTCTTGTAATATTGTCTGGTCCCTATTGCACTTATTATAGAAAGAGAATCCAGTCCAAATTCATTTTTAACTATATTCTCGGCAATCCCTAACAAATTTGAGCCATATCCTCTGTGTTGGGAGGAATTAAAATTGAAATCATTGTTGTTACCAATATCTACTACCTGTCCAAGTACATGTAGTTCGCGAACGATTGCTGATGGATTTCCATCTTTTTCTCTCAATTCTTTTCTATGAGGCTTTGCTAATTTCCTTAATCTCAGAAAACCATACAAGGTCTCATTGTCATAATCTTCTAGACTTAAAAAGACTTCTTTACCTTGTGATGAATCGTAATCTATTCGCTTGGGCATTATTTTAATATCCCTAAAATTGGTTAACTTTTTTATTCCTACCTCTCGACATCTTATACAATTGCATTGTAACCCCTGCTCTTTTAATTTCTGTTGCAATATCTGCCTAATATTACCATTCTTATATCCATAAAGAATATCCTCTGATTCTATTTCACGTTGAATTCTCATGATTCTTATCCACGGGGGCACAGTTTTTTTAATTTCAAGAAGTAAATCTATAAAAACTTCATCTGGATACGGCTTGTAGATTCCTTTTTCATATAGTTTTGCCAACCCGGTATCTTTCAACAGTAACGTCGGATATATTTTTAACATGTCGGGTTTTAGACGTGAATCTTCAAATAATTTCTTAAAATCTTCAAGATCCTTTTGTGGATTAGAACCGGGTAAACCAGGCATCATGTGAGCTACAATTTTGTAACCGGCATCCTTTGCAATTTGGAATGATTGATAGACATCGTCAATAGTGTGACCCCTGTTAATATTCTTGTAAACCTTTTCACTTAGTGATTGAACACCTATTTCAACCCGGGTCATACCTAGTTCAAGCATTAAATCGACATGAACTTCCTTGCAATAATCTGGCTTCGTTTCCACGGTAAGGCCTACACAACGAATATCACTTGTTTCATTCAGTTTCTGTGCATTCTTAAGAGAGGAAGATTCTACGCCGTTTAACGCTTCAAAGCATTCTTTCATAAAATTTCTCTGATAATCTTGATACATAAATGGAAAAGTTCCACCAACAATTACTAATTCAATCTTTGAGATATTATGACCTCTTGAATATTCTTGTTCTAATTTAGAGATTATCTGGTTTTTTGGATTATAATCAAATTTTTGTGCTAATCTTGTCACCGGTTCCTTTCCGGTATAGCTTAGTGGAATATTGAGTTCTTTGCCTCCAGGGCAGTAGATACACCTTCCATGGGGACAGTCATAAGGTTTTGCCATTACTGTAATTACAAGTACACCAGATGCAGTCTTGATAGGCTTTACCATCATTTTTCTTCGTATATTACTATCAGATGGTAAATATTTAATTATATCACGAAATTTAGGAGTTTTTGATAAGTGATATTTTGATGAGGTGCCCCTAATAACAGAAGATACGTGTTTTAATGAGAGTTCCTTCAATAGACTCAATTTATTGGCTATCTCTCTACAGGCAATATCATATTCATTAACCTCATCCAAAATAGAATCATATCTAGTCCTCATCTATGATATCATCGATTACCCATACATTTATTTCTTATATCCATCGATCGATATATTCATTGTTGATAAAAATTATGAAAACATTGGTATAATTCAATACACGGTGTCAGAAATCTTTCAGAGTATTGGAGTCAACAATATAAGTAAATCTGCCAAATTTGGTTTAATGTCAACTGGTGTCATTAAATAGTGCAAAGGATCCCTGGAGACAATAACTCTGGATACAGATGATTATTCGTCGATTCAAGATTAATATAATATTTATGGTATTGAGGAATATCTAAAGTTTTAATAAAGTGAACAAGCAATCGAAATGATGCAGATTAAGATTCGAGCGAACTATGCCTGTGTAATCTCATACTAAGCTTTTTTCGTTGGGCTTTGCAATTATTAATAATTCAATATTTAATTGTATAACACACGTATCGCCAAAAATATTTAGCAAAAAATCGATAACGAACTGCTCATGCAGTCAACGAGTTGTTGGATTATTTTCTTCGAGTCCGAATAGATTCTTCAGGATCTCAAGGATGATATTTCCATCAGACGCCATCCTTGTGGCAGTAACATTTGTTGTGGTTGTTGTTGGTACTTCAGTTGGGGCAGTAACATTTGTTGTGGTTGTTGTTGGTACTTCAGTTGGGGCAGTAACATTTGTTGTGGTTG
>JAJPIN010000081.1 GCA_021324715.1 Nitrososphaeria archaeon | reverse complement strand
CTAACAGTCACAGCCAGCGGAAACGATGGTAACGTGCCTCAAAATGTTTTAGATAACAACCTCGGTACTAGATGGTCAAGTAACGGCGTAGGCCAGTTTATTAGCGCTAATCTAGGTACCACTACTCAAACCATTTGCAGTGTAGACATTGCATGGTACAACGGAAACTCGCGTGTATACCATTTCACCATATCCACATCCACCGATGGAAATTCATTTACCCAGGTATTTAGTGGTGATAGCAGCGGTACTACACTAAACTCCGAAAAGTACACCTTTTCCTCTACACAGGCAAAATTCGTACGAATAACTGTCAATGGTAACAGCGCAAATAACTGGGCATCTATAACAGAGCTTGATGTATTTGGTTCAGGATCGCCGGGGTCAGGTTGTACGGCCAACCTACCTCTTACAGTAACAGCCAGCGGAAACGATGGCAACCTGCCTCAAAATGTTTTAGATAACAACCTCGGTACTAGATGGTCAAGTAACGGCGTAGGCCAGTTTATTACTGCTAATCAAGGTTCTACCTCTCAGAACATTTGCAGTGTAGACATTGCATGGTATAACGGAAATGCACGAGTATACCATTTCACCATATCCACATCCACCGATGGAAATTCATTTACCCAGGTATTTAGTGGTGATAGCAGCGGTACTACACTAAACTCTGAAAAATACACCTTTTCCTCTACACAGGCAAAATTCGTACGAATAACTGTCAATGGTAACAGCGCAAATAACTGGGCATCCATAACAGAGCTTGATGTATTTGGCACATCCACCTCGACTTCATCTCTTTCATCATCACCGTATACCTACAGTCCTAGCTTAGCGCTCACAGGAGCTAGCGGTTGAAATTGTTTATGATGAGAAAAGAAATGATAATTCTTATTAAATAGAGGATTTAATTAGCGTTGGAGTTGGCTGTTAAACGTGTTTGTGTTCCGGGATTTCAAAGAATAAGTTCTCTGAATTTTTACTTTCTTCTTTTTTGTTGGACAGTATTATTTTTTTCATCATTTGAATTCAATGGGAATTTAATCAATAAAGCTAACGCCCAATCATGTTCAACCAATCTGCCTATAACAGTAACAGCCAGCGGAAACGATGGTAACGTGCCTCAAAATGTTCTGGATAACAACCTTGGTACTAGATGGTCAAGTAACGGCGTAGGCCAGTTTATTACTGCTAATCTGGGTTCTATTCAAACCATTTGCAGTGTAGACATTGCATGGTACAACGGAAATACACGTCAGAATCATTTCACCATATCCACATCCACTGATGGAAATTCATTTACCCCGATATTTAGTGGTGATAGCAGTGGTACTACACCAAACTCTGAAAAATACACCTTCTCTTCCACCCAGGCAAAATTCGTACGAGTAACTGTCAATGGTAACAGCGCAAATAACTGGGCGTCTATAACAGAACTTGATGTATTTGGTTCAGGATCGTCACCCAGTTGTCCAGGAAATTTGCCTCTAACAGTAACAGCCAGCGGAAACGATGGCAACCTGCCTCAAAATGTTTTAGATAACAACCTCGGTACTAGGTGGGCAAGTAACGGAATTGGGCAATTCATTACCGCTAATCTAGGTTCTACTTCTCTTAAAATTTGCAGTGTGGACATTGCATGGTACAAGGGAAACGCACGTCAGTATCACTTCACCATATCTACATCCACCGATGGAAATTCATTTAGCCAGGTATTTAGTGGAGATAGCAGCGGTACTACACTAAACTCTGAAAAGTACACGATTCCTGCTACGGATGCAAGATTTGTACGAATAACCATAAATGGTAACACTGCAAATAACTGGGCATCTATAACAGAACTTGATATTTTTAGTTCTAATGTAGATAAATTTGGGATAAAAAAACTATATCAGACAAAGAATAATGGTGAGGAATGGTATATTAACATGGAAAATCCACAAAGTGACAGTAGATTTAATCCTCAAAACACTATAACAAAAAATCCTGATGGTTCATGGAAGATGAAATCTACAAAAGTACGTATGAATGTTTATACTTCCTCGGGATTTGATCCAAATGACATTCCTACTTTAGACCATAGCAAGATAGCATCAAAAGGTTATATGTTAGCACCAAACGACTGGAGAAATTTTGAAATGACGCAGTATGTAAAAGTAAATACTTCTCCAAGCGATGACAATTTAGCTCCATATGGAAGGGGCGGCAGGCATACTGGCAGCGGGCCACCGGAAGGATGTGAAGGTTCTTCAATGAAAGGAGATGTATTCTTTTCTGGGAAAGTAAGATTTGCAAAAGAACAATGGCATGTGAGTTATGTATTTACAAATCTCAAATCTGTCACAGGCTCCATAGAGGATAAATGGGTAGGAATAAAGTTCATTGTCTATAATTTTGTGGAAAACAACAAAGTTGTTGTAAAAACAGAGTTATGGCTTGACACAAATAATAATGGTAACTTTGTAAAAGTTGACGAAAATGTAGACAGAGGTGGTTGGGGTACAGAAGATACACAATGCGGCGGAGCACCAGATCAAATAATAACCTGGGGCGGCCCAATTACGACCTTTAGGTGGGACACAGCAACCGATGTTGACTTTAAGAACCTAAGTGTTAGAGAAATAGTTCCACCTCAATAGTCTCTCATATTACTTAGTTTTGTTTACAATTTTTCATTGTGTCGAGTTATAATTCACCTTAGGTCTGGAACTTTACAGTCTAAAATACTATATCGACGTCGCTATAGAACTATCTTTCTGTAAGACATAAAGGATTCTCCCGAGATATCCATATCTGAGCCGGCGCCCTCGCGCTACAGCCAGCTCCTTTTGCCATCATTTGGCACTGTCTTATCAAGTAGTCATAATGGATGTGCGCTTTTAATTGGAGCTTAAATGTTCACTACAGAAACTCGCTAGGGTAAAGTTCCGCCATAGGAGTCAATTGACAGTAAATTAACAGGTAAGAAATAACTAATGCTTTACCAGTTTCTCATTTACTTGGGAATTTACTGCATTATTATTTCAGCAAACCAGATATACAATCTACAAATAAGAATTATTTTAATATAGAGTCAAAATAAAATGGTATAGTCTGCTACTAATCTAGGATATATATCATTCACTAAGTGTTGTATTAGCATTAGCGGCAATTTTTTTTGTAGAGTTGCCACCAAATATTTTTATAGTACCTCTTAACTCTCCATCTGGATGTTTCTTTGTATGTAAATCAATTTGCAATGTTCCGTTATTAATTGCTGATTGTATATCCGTGAAGTTTTTATCTTTCATAGGACCTAGAAGTTCAGAAGCATCAATACTTCCTTTAATTATTATCCCATTTTTCGTTTTCTCAGTTTTAGCCTTTTGGTCCAAACTCTTTAGCAAATCTGCTACAATTGTTGCGTTTGTTACGTTTACACCTTTTTTTGCCATATGAATGTGAGTCATTGTTGGATCAGTTATTCCAGTTAAGTTCAATTTCCACCAAAGATGATCCTTATCAATAAAAAATGTTCCTTTACCAACTGCAGTTGTATTGACAGGCGGAACCACGTTATCTCCAGTCAATTTTGCTTTATATTTTATTGAGTTTTGTGCATATATAAGAAAATTGTCTGCAACAACTACAAATAGTAGTGATATTAGCGTAAAACTTATGACTATTAAAATCTTGCATTTTCTGTTAACCATTTAATCATTGAAGATTAATCAAACTACATAAATCTTTGCTACCTTTTTAAATTGTGAAATCGGTTTATTTATCTTCAAATTATGGGTGGATATCTGCCGTCCCCAGGTGCTTATAGTTTCCTCAAGGTTTTATGAACTCTTGGACGCTATTTTTTTTATTCTACCTTCATCCATTTGCACCTGTATATTTAATCATAGAATAAATTCCTGCTCCAGGGATATATCAATATGATACAAGAGATTATTCATTAAATTCAATAATGGACTCTCGCAATTATTTGTCACTTGGTTCTATTGTTTAGTTACACTATGATCCATTTGCGCAACAATCTCATTTAAACCTGCATCAATACTTTTTTTTGCAATAAAATGCAAGAATTCTTTGGCTCTAGTTGTGTCAGCATAACTATGTTTTATGACTCCTGCCTCTTCTTGTCCCTCTTTGTAAACGGGTTCTAGTTCCAGCCCGAATAAACAGATCATTTTCTGAGCAAGATGACTGATACTAGTTGGGGTCCCGGTTCCTATGTTATAAACTAAGGGTAAAGTGGAATTATCGTTTTCTGCCTCTTCCATTGCTCTTATTGATAATAAAATAGCTTCCACAACATCATCCACTGAAACAAAATCTCTTGTTTGCGAGCCGTTACCATAAATTACAGGAGATAGTCCTCTTGAAAGCTCCGAAGCAAACCTTGCTATGACATCTCTCTCACTAGACGGACTGGTTCCATATGCACTAAATATTCGAAGTAAAACTGCATTGTGTATCTTCTTTGAACTTTGATATGAGGCGACATGTTGTTCGGCAAGCATTTTACTTGTTCCATATGCAGATAGTGGCCGTAAGGAATTATCCTCTTTTATAGGAAGGTCTTGAACGTTTCCATATACAGCAGCACTAGAGGCAAAAACAAAACTACCGACGTGGGTGGAATGACAGGCTTCCAGCACATTGAGCGTACCTCTCACATTTATATCCGCAATTTCACCGGTTTTTCCGATTGATTCTGCGAGCCCTGTCTTTGCAGCCAGATGGATGCAAATATCTGGTCTTTCATTTAGGAGTATCTTCAAAATAGATTCTCTGTCTCTTATGTCAGCTATGTAAAATGCTAATGGCATGTGTTTTTGCGAACTTTCTTGGGGCAAATACTTATCATGAAGGCTTGTTGTATTCGATAAAAGAGCAACGTTGTGTTCTTTTTTAGATACTAGCGCTTTTACCAAGTGCCTACCTATAAAACCACTGGCACCAGTGATTATTATCCGAGACAAAAGAATTCAAAAACTATACTCATGCGATATATTTAATCTATATTTAGTGTGCAAAGTACACGAGGCTTCTGTGATATTCTTGAAAATCTTTACGGTATCAACTATGAGTTTAATAAAACAACTTTTGAACATTTGTTTCAATTAAACTTTCGCACACTCAGATTTTTTAATTTCATGTCACATCATACAAACGAATCGACCTGTAATTCTTTTTGGTAAGCTATAGGCGTGTTAGTTTAACAAAAAAGCAAACTCACGGAAAAGAATTGTTTCTATATCAAGAATCATAGGTTTCGGCTTAGCAATATGACAACTTGATAGTTGGAAATTTTCGAAATGGATTTCGTCCGCATATTTCTTTATAGGACCAATGAATGTGGACTAGATTTAACATCAAATTTTTTAATTGTATTATACTTATTCTCAATCATCTTCTTTGTAGTAAGTGAGACTGATTCATTACTAGAGTAATTAATTTTCCAGCCAATTTTTTTTAGTTTTTCTGTAGAAAGTAACATGTTCTTTATGTCTCCTACCCATCCTCTTCCATCGTTCTGTTGAGATGCGTATCGAATCTCTGTTTGCAAACCCATTTCAGCAATGATTATTTGTGCTATAGAATTAGTATCAATTTGGTCATCAGTTCCTACATTGAAGATTTCTAACCCTGAGTCAAATGGTCTTAGTCCAATTTTAGCAAGAGCATTAACACAATCATCGATATAAATATAAGATTTTTTCTGAGTACCATTTCCTAGTATTTCAAGATACTTGCCATCAGATTGTGCTAGTTTATTGAAGAAATCAAAAATTACGCCATGCTTGTTGGATGGGCCAACTACATTTGCTAACCTAAAAATCACGGCTTCTATTCCAAACGTGCCAGCATACCCGCTGATAAGAGACTCGCAAGCAAGCTTCGACGCACCGTACATTGAGATAGGCTTTAAAGGACCATAATCCTCGGGAGTTGGAAGAATTTGAGCTTCGCCATATATTGCAGATGTTGACGTAAAAATGATCTTTTTACAACCGTCACTTGTTCGCATATTTTCAAGAAGGTTTCGGGTGGCTACTATGTTATTGAAGAAATCGATTTCTGAATTACTGTACCCTGTTTTGACTATGCTATTTCCGGCTAGATGAAAAACTAACTTGCATTTTTTGACAACGTCTTTTAATGTATTACCATCAATTAAATCAAGTTCAATAAAATCAAAATTATCCTTAGAAAGAAAAGGCTCTACATTCTGCTTTTTGCCAACTGACAAGTGATCCGCTACCGTCACATGATTGCCTCTATTCAGTAATTCTGGTATTAAAGATGAGCCAATGAAACCAGCACCTCCAGTCACTAGAATACGCTGTAATCCCGTAGCACTCATTTTTTTCTAATTTCCCCGCGTTTGATGACAAATTTGCCATCCGTAGTTTATTAATTATTCTATATTCTAGAGTGACCGAGCCTGCAAGCCACTACAGTATCAGATTCGAAGTAGGCACTGAATAACCTCCAGGAATAGTCCAGCGAGGCAAGGCATTTTTAATTCAATAACCCTGTCTTAGCCATAATACATGAAAGAATAAAGCATGCCGATGTTATTATATATTTGAAAATCCAGGAGCTATATTTTTATTGTCACCAATATTGGAAACCTAAATTCATGTAATTACTAAAGGACAGTCTCCATCACAATTGACTTTGCTCAAACTACTTGACTGAATATTAGTTTTCGGGGATTGTTGTTACCTATATTACATACGGATCTGCATCTACGTCAATGCTTTCTTTTTGATTCAAATCCAACGGTAGTTTAACGGCACCTTTTATTAATGATCTATATCGAAACAGGTATTTCAAATTCCGCCAACCATCGCCAAAAGTTGCCAATTTCACCTTTCCAACTCTCTTGTAATACCTGCCATCTAATTCGAGAGCTTTGAAGAATGTAAACGCAATTATCTTGATTTCTTCTGACATAGAAAAACCGTCCGACACTATGTTAATGTTCTGAATAAAATTCCTCGACATTATCCACATTCCAGATTGGGAATCCCTCACCTCAATTGAATATAATAATCGCATAATCAATGACAAAAGATCATTTCCAAATCTATGATATGCATCCATAGCGCCATTCTGCATCTTGGAGAATCTATTTGTTGTAATAAAGTCCAAGCCTTTTTCATTTAGCGCCTGAATATACTCTGGAATAAGTTCTGCAGGATAGGTGAGGTCTGCATCAAGTGTGACTAGTATGTCGCCCTTTGCTTCATTAAACCCTGTCTTGAAAGCTCGTCCGTAACCTCTTCTTTTCTCAAGTATCACTCTGGTTCCCATTCGTTCTGCAATCTCCCGTGTCAGATCAGTTGACTTTCCATCTACTATGATGATTTCCGAGTTATACCCTAATTCTGATAGCCTTTTTTTAGGTATAGAACGTATAGTTTTTTCGATACCATCTTCCTCATTTAGCGTTGGAATAATGATAGATACAAATTTTTGTGGTTTAGTTGGAATCAACTGGGGCAACTTAGATATGTCCATTTCTCAACGAAGGCATAAAAATCGAACTAAATGTAACGCTAAAATCATGAGATTGCATAAAGTCCGTTTATCAGAACTATGATAAATAGATTTTCACATTAGGTTCACCAAAACGGACTAATTTAGTGAGCCTCTTAAACTATTATTGAAGAACTCGGCATCTCGGGGTAATAAATAAACTTAGATTAATTAATTAATCTGAGCTACCTCATATTTGCAGTTGATTCCACTAACGATGCCTGTGGTGAATAAGGAAATGAAAGAAACTGCACTGCACGTACTTGAAAATGAAATGTTAGTTGGTGGTGAGAGCGTAGTCAAGTTTGAACAGTCTTTCGCAAAATATGTGGGTACTGATTACGCTGTATCTTCTAATTCTGGGTCTTCTGCACTTTTATTAGCTTTTCATGCGATAGGCTTGAATGTCGGTGACAAAGTCGTAGCCCCCTCTGCTACATTCATTGCTACACTAAATGGCGCATGTTTACTGGGCGCAAATCCTGTATTTTGTGAAATAGGATCTGATTATGTAATTTTATCAGAACAGTTAGAAAAGATTCTGAACAAGAGCCAGGTCAAATGCGTGGTTCCAGTTCACCTCTATGGTCGTCCGTGTAATATGTCTTGTATACTAGATATTGCCAAGAGGAAAAACGTAATTCTCATTGAAGATTCGGCTCAGGCACATGGCGCGCAACATAAAAGTAAGAAAGTAGGGTCTTTTGGAGAAGCTGCAATTTTTAGTTTTTATCCCACTAAGAACATGACGGTGGGAGGCGATGGCGGTATGATAACGACAAACAGCAAGAAAATTTGTGAATCTGCTTTGAAAATGAGAGACGTAGGACGTAAAACAAAATACACTCATGATGAAATTGGTTATACTTTGAGGCTGAATTCGGTAAATGCGGCGATTGGCAAAATACAGCTCCAACACCTTGATGAATGGAATGCTAAACGAAGATCCATTGCGAAGGCGTATAGAAATAAGTTAACAGGCATAGGAGACTTAATTATGCCGCCGGGGGACGAGCCATATGACGAATCAGTGTATCACTTGTTTGTACTAAGAACGCAAAAAAGAGACTTGCTTGGACTCTGGCTTTCAAAAAATGGTGTATCGACAGGAGTCCATTACCCAATACCAGTGCACAGGCAACCTGCGTATCAAAAATTTGAAAGCAAAGTGCTAGCTTTTACCGATGAATGGAGCAAAACTGTCATATCTATTCCAATTTTTCCAAATCTTGATTCTAAAGATCAGGAATATATAATTAATCTTGTAACAAGGTTCTACGATGAAAGGCTGTATGAACAAAAGGAGTTAAGAGACAAAGAGAAAGAATGGTCAAACAAGTTAATTTAGCGCTTCTGGGTTCAGGTTACTGGGGAACTAAACTTGCCAGTGAATATATTGAAACCCACAAGTATCTGGATAAATTTAATTTTGTTGGAATTGTAGAGCCCAATAAAGAAAGACTTGCGTATGTTGGTCAAAAACTTAATTTACCATCATCAAAGTTGTTTCATGATGTAAATGGTTGTCTGACCAACCCTGATATTTCTGCTATTCATATCGCAACACCAAATGAGACCCACTTCCATATTGCTAATGAAGCTTTAAAGCAACACAAACATATTCTGCTTGAAAAACCCATGGCGCTGAATACAAGGGATGCATTTAAACTTGCAAGGTTGGCAGAAAGTAGTGGTAACATTCTGCTAGTTGGCCACATTTTTAGGTTTAATGCCGCCTTGTTGCATGTAAAGGATGCGCTAAAAAATCAAGATATCGGGATTTTAAGATATTTGCATCTATCTTGGCTTGATCACTTGGATCCCATTCCACATAGAGATATCATATTTGACCTTCTTCCGCACCCCATTGATATCGTAAATTATTTGACGGATGAATGGCCATCATCAATCTATGCCAGATCTATTGTGCATGATAGGCCAAATGATAGAAAGATAGAAGACGTAGGATTTGTCATTATTAATTTGCCTGATGGGACTTCAGCTGAAATAAATCTCAGCTGGATACAAACTGGCATGAAGGAAAGAGTAGTTCTCATTACTGGCTCAGAAGCATCAATAAAGATTGACGCCATATCGCAAGAAGCAACCATATACAGATCAACTGGCAAAACAAATATTCCTATATCGCGAAACAATTCAATGCAGTCTATGATAACTCATTTTGTAAACTGTATCTCTGGAACAGATAATCCAAACAACAGTTCCCTTGTTGGTGCCCTAACTGTAAACGTTTTGTCCTCTGCCAGAAGAAGTATCACTGAAGGTAGGGAAGTTAGAGTACATGAATAAGAGCAGATTTTCAGTAATTAAAGATGTTATTGTCGGCTCAAATACCAGGATTTATGACCATGTAAACTTGTATAAATGTAAGATAGGAAAAGATACCAAGGTAGACGCCTTTGTTTACATTGAAGAAGGTGTTGTTATAGGAGACAGAGTTAAAATCAGGGCGTTCACTTTTATTCCGTCTGGTGTTACCATTGAAGACGACGTTTTCATAGGTCCTCACGTCACATTTACTAATGACAAATATCCCAAAATTAATAGGGAATGGAAACAGTTGAAAACAATAATAAAACGAGGCTCAAGTATAGGCGCTGGCGCTGTAATATTGCCAGTTACGGTGGGAAAAAACTCACTTATTGGTGCAGGATCTGTGGTCACCCAAGATATTCCAGATAATGTCTTGGCTCTTGGTAATCCTGCCAGAGTGATTCGCAAACTCACTGGCAATAAACAAAGGTAGGATTGCATTTAGCTATGTATCCAAATTTCTAAAGGAACACTTAATAATTCCAGCGTAAAATTTTTAGTATTAACGGTGAAATCAATTTTTTCTTCTCGTAGTTATATAATTCTTGGCGGACCCCTTGTTTCATCGCTCATTGTATACTTTTTTCTTTCAGGTTTGTTATTATTTCCATCCAATATTGCTGTCATATTAACTGTCATTTCATTTTTGTTGTTGTTGGGGATATCTAGCTATTTACTACTTGGCAGAGATGAAGGCAGAAGAAAGCAAAATGATTTCAAACACGTAAGGAATAATGGTGATCCTGATGCTAGTGCTGATAGTACTTATCACACTGAGGAATATGGAGATAAAAAAAATACTGCGTCAAATCTCATCTTCATTTCAGTATATGTAATCTCGATAATTATTGTGGGAACCTCAAAACCTCTAGGTGATACTGGTGAATTATTCATTGCCTGGAATCAACTGATTACGACTCCTACGCAATTAATACATATGGCGGGTGCGTTTTTACTAACTTTCTTTCTTCCGGGTTATGCTCTCGTATACATTCTGGTAAAAGGGAACCCGTTAGGATATATGCCAAAGATTTTGCTTTCATTTCTCTTCAGTATTCTTATAGTAGCCTTCAGTGTGTATGCTGTAGCAGTAATCATAGGTGCTCCTATGGAGTATGTAATTCCGATTATTATTAGTGTAGACATATCAATACTTGTCGTGTATATCATATACCATAAAACCAAAAAAACACTATCATTTAATATGGATGCCATTAGGTCACTTTCCAAGTTAGGACCTAAATTTCAGAAGACGATAACAACAGAGAACATTTCCTTATTTGTGATTTTCGCAAGTATATTTAGCTTGGTCATTTTCTATACTTGTTACCTTGAAAAAGGAGTAATTGTTGGAGACCAATGGTTTCATCATGGAAAGGCTCTTTTGATAAATAGTGGTACATTTAAGGATTTCACCACAACTGATGCAGGGAAGTATTATCCTCCCTTTTTTTCAGCGCTACTCGCTGGCTATTTCAGCCTTTCAGGGTTTCCATCCGTTAATGCATATGTTTCATTAAATGTTCTGAATATGATGGCCATTTTCGGATTTTATTATTTTTTCACTCAATGGGTTCCATCCAACCAACGGAAGGTGGTGGTTATAGCGACAACGCTATTTGTGTTGTCTTCAGGCTTTGGCTGGGTAATAGTACTCGATAGCTCGTTAACAAACAGTTACCACTCACAAGAATCATATTTAGAAAATCTCCACTCGGCGTCAATTAGGAGTTCTGACATACGTACACCAACCACATTCATTAATGTCGGACATCCCACTTTCACTTCTCCTCTGATTATAATTGGCTTACCTGCTGGTTTTGTGCTACTAGGATTAATCAAAGAACTTAGCCCCGAACAAAGTAGAATAAAGTTAATTTGTATCATAACAGCAATTACTGTTCTTGGGATCCTTTCTCATCCTGAATTTTATTTGTTTATCATTATAGGATCGATTCTAATACTCTCATTTCGGCTAAGCTATGGCAATCTCATTTATGCATCTATTTTATTGGCTCTTTTCTTTTGCCTATTGGTCGATTTCTCGTCTCCACAGAATTATTACACTTCCATAAAGATTCTCAATGTACCTTTATTAATTCTAAGTCTTGTTTTTGTGTCTATTTTATGGGCATTGTTCAGAACTAGGATTTTGTCCAAATTATATGGGTTAAAATCAATTAGACATTGTTCTTCATCCACCAAACATAAATATAAAACTTCTAAAAATGCCGCAAAAATAGTGATTATCTCAGTACTGGCATATCTGTACTTGTTTACATTTGTTGTCTTGGAAACACTTTCAATCGATGATATCCAGCTTCAAGTGGGTACTTCGACACAACGCAATATCCCATGGTATCTATATCCTATGAAGTTTGGAGTAGTAGGGCTACTTGGTTTAGCATATATTGCATCATATCTCTTTAGGAGGTTTGAAAAGGAAGTTTTTGTCTTTGGGATTATAGCTGTCGTGGCTCTCATTGCTGGTCCGTATTATGACGAACACAGATTTAGCAAATATATCATGGTAGGAATGGTTGGATTTGCATCATTACTACTCTATAAAATAATTTTGTATTTGGAGCGACCTAATGATGATTCGTCTCAAAGTCGATCCAAGTCCTATCAATTGAGACCTTTAGGTTCCAGTATATTGATAGGGCTTGTAATTACTTCCTCAGCACTTTCCATATTTATGTTGGCAGGCTATAAAGCTCTTGGGTACAATAACCCACGGTTTGAAGAGGATTTTTTCAGAATGGATTTTCCTTCTCAATCAGAGCTTAAATTGTTAAATTTCTTTCGTACTGTTCTACCAAATCTCAATACACACTTTATCTCTATCTATGCAAACGACTCGCAGACTGAGGACTTATTCTCAAAACTAGAAGGATTCTCTGCTGTACCTAGATTCAGAATTCTACAAGATCCGCAAGGTCTCAAAGCGTCCACACTTGAGGGATTATATTATTCACTGCGCAACGATAATATCAAATATATTATCCTGACAAAGTCAGACGCTAATTTAGAAAAACAAATTCTAAAACCCCTTCATTTTGCATTAGATAATTTTCCTAGGGCTTATCAGGATGATACGTATATTGTACTAATGGTACCAGATTTGGTTCCTGCTGCAAAACCGCAGGCTATCAATACCGGTCTTGTTTACGATAAAATAAATGAATTGCCGCCACTGGTCACATTTTCACCTAACGGCAATAATAGCGATATTAATAGCAGTAACATATTACGGTATAATTACAATTTCTTTAATAATATTGATAACGGTTCAAAATTCATAAAAATTGAGAACAAAGTAAACGGCATTGGGAACAAAAGTAAAGGAGAGGGCACACAGACTCTAATTTTGAATGGAGATCAAAAGCCAAGGACAGTTTGGTCAAGCACAATTAAAGAATCAAACAAAGTAAATTATGTAGAGGGTAAATTTAGACTAGTTGCTGAGAACAAAACCAGAAATGACTTGGGGATTAAGCTGGAAGATAAAGCGAACAACAAGCAGTACTATGTTTCCTTTGATAAAGACTCACTAGATTTAAAGCAAAAACCACTAGAAGCTAAGAGTAATAAAGAACAAGTTTTAGCTCAGAACCGACAACTACCAATAGAGCAAGGGGGTTTATGGCATACCTTAAAAATTCTAATTCTAAAAGACACAATAAATGTCTATCTTGATGATATTCTCAAAATCAAAGCTCCAAAATCTCCATTTGCAGACAATTTTAGCAGCATATCTAAAGTTGGAATTGCAGCCAACAAAAATATCGGACAATTTGAACCACTAAAGATAGGTTTTCTTTCCGAGTCATCTTTTGAAGCTCATCAAATAAGTAATATGAAAGATACTTACTTTCATTATTACTATCCCCTCAGTGCACTTGCACTGTCAAAATTGCCATATGATACTTTTATAAATGGTGATTTCTCTGTTCTTTCCAGAAGTAATGTAATGTTAACTTCAGATCCCAAATTGGAATTGCCGGGAAATGAGACAACGGCTGCAGAAGAAAGTGGAGCCCAAGTGAACAATGTAATATCAAAAGAAAAATTCATTAGTTATTTAGATTTTATAAAATCCGGAGGCACACTCATTGTAATGCTCCCAGATAGCAATAGTAACAGTATGAATAATTATACTAACAGCACCAAATCAGAACTAGGCGCATTTGGCAAGTTATTATCTCTTCGATATGGAGATAAAGTAAAATTCAATGGTATTTTCGGTGGTGGCGAATTCAATCCTTTGAATAAACCACCAGCACCACCGATACTACAACATCAAAGCTTCATAAATATATCAGGTGTCGCAACAAATATTGAATTTAGTAACTCTTCAGATGTTAATGTCAAATCGTACTACATGCAATTAGATAAAGATAACAAAACTAATTCCAAAACAGTAGCACCATTTACAATCGAGAAAAAATATGGCCAAGGTAAAGTGGTTCTTGTTAATATTGCTGGATATTTCGATAGTCTTTATGATTCAAAAAGCCAAAAATTTACAACAATAAATGCTATTCCAAAGTTAATTGGAATTGGACAAGGTGTGCATTATGTGCTGCCACCGAAAAATACAACAATATTTACAGATGCAAGAATTATAGGGGATATGGAAATATCCAACTACACTAGAATAAGCATTAAAAGTAATTCATTACTCTTTGATAGTATCAATGGTACCGCACTTCCATATAATTTTATGATAGACAAGATAATTACTACTGCTAACGATAACAAACATAATGAGAGTTATCAGCGACAGAACTCAAATGAAATTTCCACTAAGAATCAGAGTAACGTTTTTAGCAACATTACAATTAAAGATTTGAAATTATACGGTCCGTACGAAGTAATTATTAATTCGTCTGTTCCTCTATTCCACATGTCACCAGCATCATCATATTACGACTATATAGAAACAGGTATCCCAAAGGGTTTTGATATGTTACTTCACCTCTCTCAAGGGGCATATGCTGAATTTACTATCGCTTCATGCACGAACAATAGTTATTGTAATCAGCAGATTAAAATTCCTAATGGTGATTTAGCCTTTCACAGCATAAAAACTGATGCTCCCAATGTCCAATTTTTACCGGTTTTGCTAAAAAGTCCTGAAATTACCATAAATAACGGAACTGCAAAAATTAATCTTGATTCAAACAGGAATAATACGGTACAACCTGTGGGCAATATCGTAGCGAACGGAATTATCGCAGCCAATGTTGACCATGCCGATGTCTATAATTCATTTAATAAAAATGGAACAAAAACAGACATTGTAACTTTCCTAAAGTCGCTGTACATAAAGGGAAACTATATGTTAGAAAACAGAGAAAGTGATACGTTCCGGCTACCGGGCGATATCTCAGTTCGCGCAAAAGATAAGGGAATTGGAGTGCCATGGGAGACGATGTTGGTGTCTTTTTCTAGCATCATCATTATGATCTCAATAATTGTTGTGGTGATTGCCGTAAAGTACTATGTTTGGCCAAAGATAATAGCAAAATAAGTGACAATGCTAGAATTCTGCTCAAATGTTTGTCGAATTAATCCATACTGCTTGACAATAATGCGTTGTTTACAGGCGGCTAAAAATTGTTGCGGCTTAGAGAAATTCCATCAATTAATTCGAAAGCAGGTAAAACTCTCTAATTCGCCTTACTCTATGAACTCAGCAATTCATCATAGAGTTTAAAAAGTCTTTCTTCCATACTTGGCCAATTATATTTTTGTATAAAGGCATTACGAGCATTTTCACCCAGTTTTTTTCGAAGTTCTGGCTTATCCTTGAGGCTTACTATTGCTTCTTTTATTTGTTCTTCATTATCATATTCAACTATTATGCCACTTTCTGTTTCTATTACTATTTCATTGGCTATATTAGTAATTACGGGTAGGCCGCACATCATTGCCTCCAAAATTTTATTAGCCATTCCAAATTTGTGAATAGGTTGAAGATTCAAATCATATAATGCTACTAGGACATCAGAACTTAATTCCAGCTCCAATAACCTGTCGGGGAGAACGAGCCCAACATATCTAATGTTTGGTATCTCTGTTATCTTTTCATGTAAATTTTCATCCCTCACTCTTCCAGCTATTATAAGCTCTGAATCTTTTAGATTAGTTATTATTTTCATTAACGATTCCAATCCCCTACCCTGTCTTATATGACTTGAAAAAAGAAGTTTAAACTGATTTGTTTCAACTCTTGATTTATTGGTCATTCTATCCGTACAACAATTCATGATTGTAATGCATCTACTAGGTTTTTTTCTAAACGTTAGAAATATTTTATCTGACACTCCCAGCAAAGCGTCTGAATTCTTGGCAAAGTTTTCTTCAATTGAACGGACCACTGATGAGTACATTCTAAATAATGCGTTTCTATTCTTAGGGACATATGGCATCGCAAATCTATCGAGTACATCAAAGATTAGTTTTTTTCTAAATAAGATTTTATATAGATAACATGGTAGTACTGTATCTAAATTACATGCATGTACAATTTTTGGCTTGTACATGCATAACTTTAGGAAAATCCACGCCCAAAATATTGGAAGTCTTGATAGAAAAACAACTGACCTATAAGGGTTATGTCCATACTCGGGCGATCTAAAATTCAGTGCCTGTACGCTGTTTGGTTCATTTGCTATCTCGGTCGGTTTGCCCTCTCTGTTCCATCTTAGGGCGAGCACTGTATATTTTTTCAATAAGGAACTGATAATTTGCTCTGCCCTTATTGAAGCCATTATAGGATCTGCTTTGACCAGAATAATATCAACCAAACATACAACACAATTATATTGATAAAAACTATATTTGGTTACTAATAAGATTTAAAATTGCTCTAGAATTTAAATTATTATTGGACAATTTTTTATCGGAAATCGGTCTAAATATTCCGCCTCCGTAGTTAATATAAATTACTGCACAGAAGATATAAAGTGAAATGCCTGCCAATTAATTAATTTAATTTTTTTAGCCCTTGAAGTTATTTATTTACTGTACCCATATTTCTGAATACTATCTGCGATTTATCGTAGTTACAGTTTATTTAGAATTTTAATCAATGGCTTTCCGATGGAGTCGGGCAGTATGTCTAATGATTCTCGTACTTCTGATCTCGATAAAACTCTCGAAGCAATCATGAGTAGTACAGAAAGCGATAATATGATTGGAATTCCGATGATAAATATTAAATGGAAATAACCCACGGTAAATGCAATTGAAGTTGGAATCCCAAATAACAATGCAAGTTCCTTCCAGAGTATCGTCATCTTAATTCTTCTGGCTACAATTATGGACACAATAAATCCAATTACGGATCCTGTAGTAAATGCTAAGGCAGCGCCAGTGCTTCCAGATGAAGGGACGACTGCAAAATACAATAATACACGCGGAACATTTAATCCTATTCCCATAGCAAAAACTTGCCAATAGTTACCATACGAGTATACCAATGTGCTAATTCCCGTAAGTAATGTAAGAGGTAATGCTGATAATAGTATAATCTTCAGCGGCATTGAAGCCTGAACATAGTTCGGACCGATCAGTCCCAAAATCTCACTTGAGTATACGACAGCAGTAAAAGATATTGGTAAAGTCACTACTAAGCTCATTTTTATTATTCGCCATACAAACCTCTTTCGTTGATCGTCCATGGCACTAAGTATAGGGAATGCTACGGAGAATAAGGAATTCTTTATTGCATCGATTGCGTAGAATATTGCCATTGCTATGAAGTAGGCACCCGCCTGATTAGGCCCTTGAGTCCCAAATACGACTACAGTTCCAAGGTGTGCCCCAACCACCGCCAATACTCTAGGTATCCAGCTTGGAACACTCGCCACTAGTATATTTTTGCAACCTTGAAGCAACGATATTGTTGAATGCCTTTTAGCCGGCATTATGCTTGTTACTAATGTGAATGATAAAAGAATTGTAGCAGCTGCAAAGCCGATCAAATATCCCGCAGTGATGCCTGCTGCACCGGTGCCTAATAGGACTAGGACAATTGCAAGCACAATTCTGATTATAGAGCTGATGACCATTATTTTAGGCAATGATTTGGTCTTAAGTGAAGCGATCAATATTGAACGCAATAAATTAACAATAACTGATATTCCTATTAGAAGAATCAGTATGATAGTTATATCCAGTCCGAAGGAAGGAGTTAGCCATTGTTTGAAGACTAGAATAAGAATACTGGTTACTATGATGCTTGAGCATACAATAAGTAATGAACCTTTAACGAGGACTTGAGTATCTTCTGCATTTTCCTCAGAGAAGCTCTTTCCTAGAAAACGAGTACTGCCAGTAGGAACTGCAAGATCTATTATTTGTGAAAATATAGTACTTAGCGAAATTACTGTTGAGGCAATTCCAATGACCGTAGGTGTCGTTAGACTCGATAAGACAAGCCATAACACATATCCAGCGACCATCCCGATGGTACTTTCAATAAAAAGATATGTTGCCTTCTTTCCTACCGTCTCACTGCCTAATCCCTTTCACCATCCTATTTTAATTGCTTTTAACAAGGTATGATTGCCCACCAAACAGAACACTGTATTAGTCTTTAATTTTTTGCCTGAATATTATCTTAGCGACTCTTACCGTATAAAATGTTAATTTATATCAGAAAAGTGCTCATTTTATCACTTATATGGATGACCTTTGACACTAAAATGTAAGGTGATGCACATTTTTGCTGTTTTTCTTTTTCAGAATTTCTTCATTTAATACATCATTAAATTTTGATGCAAGCGTGCTAATGGAAAATTCTTGCAAGAGTGCATGCGAATTTTGCTCCATTGAACTAACTAAGGTCGGTGAATTTTTTAAAGACAGTATTACATCCACTAGTTTATCTATCTCACCATCTTTCACCGTAAGCCCTATTTTGTGGGAATTTATTATCATTGCTAGCTCTTCTCCGCATATTCCAATCTGTGGTTTATGGCAAGCAAGATAATCAAAAAATTTAGTAGGTATAGTTGCATCATAAATAGGATCTGGTGATAATGGAACAACACATGCATCGGCTGAAGAAATAATATGTGGAACATACGCACTATCTTGAAAAGGTAGAAAAAATAGATTGTCCAATTTTCGAGTTAACTTCATTTCTTCCAACCTAGCTTTCTCCTCACCTTCTCCAACTATCAAGAAAGCAATATCATCATCGTCTCTTAGAACTTCTGCAGCAAAAACTAGATTTTCAACATTTGTAATTTTAGTTATTATTCCAGCATATAATACAATGAATTTATTGTCTAGATCAGCAGGAAATATTTCTTTTTCAATTAGTTCCTTTCTTGAGGATTCCTTTGATTTTGTAGGAAATCTAGTAGGCTCTACTCCGATGGGCAAAGCATAAATCATTACCTTGGGTCTATAATTATTGGCAAGATATTTTGCAGCAAATTCACTTATTACTACTATCATATCTGGGACAGTGTATGATATTTTGGCTAGAATCTTTCCAAAGGACAGTACAATGAAATGTAGGCTCTTTCTAGAAGCAATCAGCTCCTCAGGCCATAACGCTGATACCTCATAAACATAAAATGATTTTGTAATTTTTGAATAAATATACCCAATAAAAGAGGAAAATAATATAGGAGCTAGTGCGTACACTAGAGATATTTTCGTAGAAATTCTTAGTATTTTTGGCATATACATAAAACTCAGAAATATGAAATTTATGAATAAAATAAATCGTCTGAAGTAATCTTTGCTCTTAAGTGGCAGTAATCGTAAACGAATCAAAGTAATATCGTCAATCTTTTCTACATGAAATAATTTTCCCTTATACGTTGGATTAGTTACTTTACCTGTTGGATATGAAGGAAATCCGCATAATACAACCACAGTATAGCCTATTTTATGTAGAATCAGAGCTCTGTTCCAAGCAGTTATTGAGCCACCCCCTGGTTCTGGAGGAAAGTACAGACTTATAAGAAGAGCAATTGGCCTCAAAGAATTCTTGTTTAATGGTCCGGAAAGATTCGTGATAATCCGTCTGATCCATGTTCATGG
>JAJPIN010000051.1 GCA_021324715.1 Nitrososphaeria archaeon | reverse complement strand
TTAAATGAAAAAATGAAAGATGGAGGTGCGTTCGCTACGTTTAAACAGGACTCGAGCTACGGAATAAAAAACGCTCCTTTCGATGTGTATGTAAAATATGAAATAGATCAACAAGATGGGATGAAAGTTATCTCTAAAGAGAACACAACTATTGACAATGAAACAGCAGTAAAAATTAGCGGTGATGGAATAAATTCATTCAGTGGGATTAAATTTGTGCAGTATTTGGTATGGCATGATAAAAAACCATACGATTTAGCATTCATGGCTAATGTAAAAGACTTTGAAACCTATTTACCACAGTTTGAACAGATTGTAAAAACATTCAAGTTTCTAAAATGAATGAGAAATGCTTAATTTAACAAATTACTAAGATAGGAACGTGCCTAAATTTACTGCTTCAGAAGTGATATTTTATTACAATTTCAAACAAAATTCCCTAACCTTATTCCACATTGCTTATATATAACAACCCGCCAGTTGTAGCAACTAAACACAGGCAACTGGTGGGCTCGGTTGTTTCTTGTTCATTACTCAGCCGCTTTTCCATCAGTTGCTTAATACTCTTTTTCATATCTTATGTAATTTTTTTTATACCATATGTTACTTTCACTATAACTGATTTTAATCTTATTTTACTATATAGTAAGTAAATAGCTACTTAGGAGACATAAAGTCATGAATTAATTTGCTTGGCATCGTTATTATTAAGTGCGACAACTTTAATAATTGATTATTCTACAAGCAAAATTTCAATTGAATCAATTTTTACCAGACAACGGTAATAGTTTTTAAAATTTGTATTTATAATATTTTACGCCGCTATAAAATTACTATTTATTTGTAAAGGAAATTAATTATTTCTTTTTGCGATGCGTTAGTTTTGAATCCCTTAGGGTTCATAATTGTTTTGGAAACTTTGAATCCACTATCAGACAGAGTACTAACAACAATATCCAAAGAAATGGAACTCCTTTTGGCCAAAGCCGCAATAGTGTCAGTTTCAAAATAGTACGGATATGCTAATTCCTTATCACAGGTTTGCATCATTCTTAGCAACCTGTGATAATCCTTTGTGGATGATGAATAATTTTCATTGTTTTTCAATTCATTTAGCATAGCGCTTACAAATACCGAGTCAAAAAGGTTATCTATCCAAAGAGGTCCCACTAACATACACTTAGTACCACAAATTTCACAAACTAAATTTTGATCCTTAAGATTTTCAACCTTACGGTGTTTACAATTCTGACAATGTTTAAGATACCCGATTTTCGATACTACAGTATTTGCGAGTTTGTTCCCAAATATTACCTTTAGATATACTCTGAGGTAATGTAGATTACTGTGGCAGAAATAAGGTACAATCGATAAATCGAATCGTGAAGCATTTAGGGCTATAAACGAGACCAATATCCGTATTCCAATTTCATTAGAATATTCAGTTCTTAATGGGAATCCATAGTACTTCCTATAACATACATTTGGATACACGCCACATAATACCGCTGTATCGGTTGCCGTGATTGAGATCAATCCTCGGTTACTTACAGAGCGTAAAACGCAATCTACATAAGTTGATGGGCTTCCAAACGGATCTAGATCTACTATATCAAATTTCCTGTGTTCACGTTGTTCAAAATTTAGGAATTTGCAAACATCGTTAGTAACGAAATTGCATTTGTCATGTACATGGTTCAATTTTGCACTTTCTTTTGCTAGATCTATTGCAATCGGATTTAGATCATTCAAATAAATTGTACTTATTTCTGGTACTTCAACGGCTGTTCTCAAACCTCTTGCTCCAACGCCACATATTGAATCAGCAAATGTCATATTGTTTCCTGATGAGGCTTGAGTCTTGTATACTAACATGGAAATATCTCTGTTCCACTTGGCATTCGGATTGAAAAAAGCAGGATTTTTTGGGGGAACGATTTCAGAAAGAGAAATGGTGGGAACTATGAGTATTGCATTTCCTTCTCTGATAGTTGATACATTATATTTCAAGCCTATTAAATAGTAAGATAAATTTTGACTCCTAATATATCATGGTTGCCGATGGGACAAGGATAAAATAGCAACTCTATGCTGATTTTAATTATGGGGATTAGAATTCACTGGGAATAAGACCATCATTTGCGGAATAGATGAAGCTGGCAGGGGATCTTTGTTAGGTCCAATTATCGTCGCCGGAATTTGTGTATATAAGAAATCCATTGCAGATATGGTTGAAAAGGGTGTTAAAGATTCAAAGTTATTGAGTGTAAAAAAAAGGAAAGATCTTTTTAATCATGTGATCAACGTAGCAGAATCAATTTGCGTTTGTAGAATAAGCATTGAGGACATTGATTTTCACGTTTTTAGAAACAATCTAAATATACTGGAGGCAGAAGCTATGGCCGTCACTATTAAAAATATGAAATCTGACAAGACGTACGTTGATTCATGCGATGTAAACCCTTCCAGGTATCAAAGAACAATTCAAACTTTCCTTAAGAGATATAAACCAAATTTAGTTTCAATGCATCATGCGGATAGATTGAATGTTGTTGTATCAGGAGCTTCGATTATTGCAAAGGTAATACGTGATTCTGAAATAAGTAAAATTCGGATCCAATATGGTGATGTAGGAAGCGGATATCCTTCTGACAAAAAGACTATTAAATTTGTAAAAGATTGGTTTAGACAAAAAAATGAAATTCCACCTTTTGCAAGGAAATCATGGAAACCTGCCCAAATGATTGTATCAAGTACTGTGGTTTAGTTTTACAAAGTTGGACAAAAAATTGCCTTTATCATTGCATGATCCTTATCAAAAGGGGCAAGATCTAGATTCTGTTTAATTTCAAACGAATGGTTTTCTAATTTCTTAATTTCATTGGCAATTACATTTTTTGGAGACATGGTAACGTCAATACTCCTAGTCTTGATAACCAGAAGGATTGGCTTCCGTTCTTTAAGATACGTCTTACAATTATTGATTGCTATGTAGGTTTGGTCAGGTTGTGCAATATCACAATAGACTAGATCCATCTTATCATATATTGAAAAATAACTTCTTGGTTTTCTGGCGTCTTCTATTATAGGTATTACATTTGTTCTCTTTGAAGATACATTTGATATTAACTCCCTAGCAACTCTTGTTGAAGATTCAACAGCAAAGATTCTACCAGTATTTCCAATAATATCAGACAAATGACTCACAGTCGTCCCCGTCGATGCTCCAAGATACAATATGTTTTTTATATGCGAGAAATCAAAATGTAAACCTTTGATATACGCGGCAGCCAATTTACTTCTAAATGGATCCCAAATTCT
>JAJPIN010000178.1 GCA_021324715.1 Nitrososphaeria archaeon | reverse complement strand
CAATGAGCGTTCATCTTAAGGAGGGTACTTATCCATTTGCAAAAAAAGGCGTACCTGGTAATTTAAAATTGGTACGTTTGGAGGAAAAGATCCTTGCGGCTGAAGAATTTTATGCAATTACAAAGGAAATTTTAGAGCAATCACGCTCAAGGAAAGGATTCTTTGAAATTAACAAGGATGGAGCAACTGTCATCCAGTTGGGTATTTATAGAATTGCCATTACTAAACAACCCTTTTCAGACGGACAAGAAATTACAATCGTCAAGCCAATTGCAAAGTTAACATTAGAAGACTATGGACTAAGTGAAAAGCTATTAACTCGATTGACATCAGACGTAGAGGGAATAATTATAGCAGGGCCGCCCGGATCCGGCAAGAGTACCCTAGCAAGCAGTCTTGCAGAATTTTATGTTACCCAAAATAAGATCGTAAAGACATTTGAATCTCCTAGAGATTTGCAGGTACCAAAGGAGGTAACTCAGTATGGGCCTCTTGAGGGAAGTTTTGAGAATGCTGTTGATATTTTGCTACTCGTACGTCCTGATTATACGATATTTGATGAGATTAGACGATTTAGAGATTTCCAGGTATTTTCTGACATGAAGTTAGCAGGGGTGGGAATGATAGGCGTAATACATGCAAGTAAACCTTTGGATGCGGTGCAAAGATTTATTGGTAGAATAGAATTAGGCATGATACCACAAATTTTGGATACAATAATTTTCATGGATGCTGGTATGGTCAAAAAGGTTTATGAAATCTCCCTCACTGTCAAAGTGCCGTATAAGATGACAGAAGCAGATCTTGCTAGACCCGTAGTAGAAGTGAAAGACTTTTCCACTGGAGTAACTGAATATGAAATTTACACATTTGGTGAAGAAAATGTCATTGTACCTGTTGACATTAATGATGATACCAATCAAAACAATATCTATAAACTTGCAGAATCCAAAATAAAGGATGTAATACGCCGTTTTGATCCCAATCCAGAGATATCAATATTGTCAGACAATAAAGTCAGAATAAAGGTCCAAAAGGATACAATTCCTAGAATAATTGGCAAGGGTGGGACTACGATAAGCGAGCTTGAAGATATGCTCGGTGTAAGAATAGATGTTGAAATGAAAACTCCTACTCTAGGCAAGGAGATAGACTTTGATATTAACGAATCTGGAAATGGTGTTGTCATATCCGTAGACGAAGTAACTATTGGTAACAAGGTAAATTTGTACATTGATGATGAATTCATTTGTGCAAATCAGGTGGGGAAAAAATCACGAATCAAATTAGATAAAAGGTCTGAAAGCGGTAGAAAGATATTAAATGCTATTGTAGCGGGTCAAAAAATAAAAATATTTCAAATTGAAAATTAAAACACCAGATATTAATAAAAAGATAAAAGATAATAAGAATTGATTTGACAATTCTTGTTGTTTAGGTGTTAACTTATTTTGTAGATCGTTCCATCATTAAAAGATAGCGCATAAAGATATCCATCAGGTCCTGTTTTTATATCAGTTATTCCGGCAAATCCTTTACCAAATATTATCGAATTTAGTTCCGCGCTATTGTCTACTACATGATCTTCAAGACCTGGATTATCAAGCTTGAAGCCCGTTCTATCCGGATTCAATTGAAATCTGTAAAGGTTTCCATGACGATAATCACCAACAAATGCATTATATGTATAATCTGGACCTAATTTACTTGAATTCAAAAATTCAATATCCGTAATACCGAATGAGTCCACAAAACTGAGCACTGGATCCTTATATTTTGAATTTGGGAAGTTTACCAAATCATTCTCAGTTACTCCACTACCTGAAATTGGCCCCGTAACTAATTTCCAGCCGCTGTTAAATCCGGGTGAAACCATATTGATTTCATCGTGTGAATCCTCGCCATTTTCTGTATCCCATAAGTTTCCTGTAACAGGGTCTACACCCAATCCAAAGCTATTTCTTATTCCATAAGCTTGATACCAATTTAGAGGATCGTTAGAATTGTTAGTTTTGAAAGGGTTATTAGGAGCTGGTGAACCGTCTTTTGGATTTGTCTTCAATATTGCTCCGCTAAAGTCTGGATCCGGACCTTTTATTATATTTTGATCTTTCCCATTTCGTTGCAGCTCACCAGTTACTGAATAAAGATACCCATCGCGGCTTACAGCCAGTTTCCCTCCCTGGTGATTGGTACCGGGGGTTCCTGGAAGATTCTTAAATACCTCTTGATTAATTAACTTTGGGCCAGCTGCCAAAGTGTATTTGAATATTCTATTTATCACTTGACCGTCCTTTACTGTTGCATACAAAAATATATTATCACCAATTCGTTCTATTCCTAACAATCCGCGTTCATTCTTAGTGTCGACGTTTAATGACAATAATGGCTGTGGTTGAAGTATCCCATTGGTTACAAGTCTGACGGTTCCTTCTTTTTCTAAGACTATAATATTATTTTTATCCAAGAATAACATACTAGTCGGAAATGTAAAACCATTCACCAAAGCTTTGACTTTAAGATTAGGGTCTTTTACTGATGGTTGTGCATATAAAAAATTGACCTGGATAATAGTTAACAAGGTCATGACAACCAAGCAAAATGCGAGAAATTTTTTCATATTCTGGAGGAATGAACTTTGTAATTTATATTTTGCCTACGATCTTTTTTTTTGTTTAATGCTCAAGTTTCCTCTGATAAAATTCCGTCGACTAACAATATCGTCCTCAATTGCCTTGCCAAATCAGTAACAGTGACTATACCAACTACCTTTCCATCTGACAGTATGGGCAGTCTACGAATCTTGTGGTTGACCATTCTTTGCACAGCTACTTCTACTGGTGTGTCGGGACTGGCGTACGTTTGAATTTTTGACATTATCGTGCCGACCTTAACTGTAGATGAAATTAAATCTTTAGTACATATCTTTTTGACAAAATCTTTTTCAGTTATAATGCCGATAGGTACACTTTCTCTCTCTATGATCAGACTACTTATACGCTTTTCAGTCATAATTTTAGCTGCTTCGTTTGCTGTTATCCCTTCATCTATTGATACGACTTTCTTAGTCATTATATCCTGTACGGTCTCGTTCAATATTCAATCATGACAATCTTCAAAATAAAAACCTAAGTCCTCAAGTAGCAATTTCTATGCTAGTGTCTAAATGAATATGAAACAATTTAGTATGACTTCACAAATAAATTAAAATTACTATTCCTAAACAATTAAAATGGATATTGGGCGTAGGAATAGTTGTTTTTCCAGGAAGTAACTGCGATCGAGATGTTAATCATGTTTTAAATGATGTAATAGGATTAAATACTCGATATGTATGGCATACGCAAAAATCAATAGATGAATTCGATGCTCTGATATTACCCGGAGGATTTTCGTACGGAGATAGACTACGTGCAGGAATAATTGCAGCTCAGAGCCCAATAGTCGAAGCAATAAAGAAAAAAGCAGATGAAGGCTTACCAATTCTTGGAATCTGTAATGGATTTCAAATTTTAGTTGAAGCCGGATTACTACCTGGTGCATTGGTAAGAAATGATAAATTGAAATTTTCTTGCGAGTGGTTAAAAATGGAAGTGTTGAACGTTGACACCCCCTTTACAAATTTATTTAAATTAAACGATCAGATCAGAATACCAATAGCGCATGGAGAAGGGAGATATATTATAAGCGATGATAAACTTAAAGAACTTTACAAAAATAATCAAATTGTTTGCAAGTATAAGGATTTAAATCCTAATGGTTCCATTGATATGATTGCAGCAGTTTGTAATGAAGAGAGAAATGTCATGGGAATTATGCCACATCCTGAACGAGCATCAGAGCCAATTCTATCACCTGAGCATACAAAATCAAATGCACGGTTGATATTTCATTCACTAAAAAATTTTTTATCTTCTTACACAAAGTACTAATTCAAATGATTTAGAATGCTAACTAAACAAGAAGAAATTTATTTGCTAAAAAAGCTAGGAAGAAAACCTAATTCTTTAGAAATTGATATGATAGATGCCGAATGGTCGGAGCATTGCTCATATAAATCATCCAAAAAATTTGTCAGATCATTACCTTCACGTAGTAAGCGAGTAATTGTGGGGCCTGGGTATGATGCTGGAGTTTTAGACATAGGAGATAATGATGTAATTACAGTTCATATTGAAAGTCATAATCATCCGTCTGCAGTTGAGCCGTATGGAGGTGCTGCCACCGGGGTAGGTGGGGTGATAAGGGATATTATTTCGATGGGTACGAGGCCAATTGCATTACTT
>JAJPIN010000141.1 GCA_021324715.1 Nitrososphaeria archaeon | reverse complement strand
TAAAAAAATTTGGTGAAAATGTTGTTGTAAAAGTTCCAATGACGATGGATGGGCTAAAGGCAGTAAGAAAATTCGCTGAGAATAAAATTAGGACTAACGTAACTTTGATCTTCTCATCAAATCAAGGATTGTTGGCTGCAAAAGCAGGTGCATCTTATGTTAGTCCGTTTATAGGAAGACTTGACGACGCCGGCCAAGAGGGCATGATTGTTATTAATGAAATAGTCCAGGTGTTTAGCAATTATGGATATCAATCTGAAGTTTTGGTTGCTAGTGTAAGACATCCAATTCACGTAATACAAGCAGGTAAGTTGGGTGCACACATAGTAACACTCCCACCTGATATATTATCAAAAATGATAACCCATCCTCTTACTGATAAGGGTTTATCTCTGTTCCTCTCAGACTGGCAAAAGGTTAAGAAAGAACACAATTACACAATCTAAATCTAAACAAAGTAAATTTGGAATTATAACAGACCTCTAAAAAGATAGGCACGACTAAACCTGTAAGAGGGAAAGAACTTTTGTTGGGATTTCATGAAGTTGGCTAACTACCAGAATCCGTTCGTACTCTAGGTATTTTAGATTCAGGCCAATATTGACAGCTGTATTTACAGTTTTGCCTACACCTACAGCAACCATGTGGATCCCACTCATCTTGTAAGTTTTGATCGCGGAGCGAACCGCATTATAGTCAGAAGGCTCGCCATCTGTTAGAGTTATCATTATATCGGGCTTATATGACTTCATTAATGGTAACAGTAAGCCATAAATCTCTGCAAGAGGTGTTCCACCGCTTGCCTTAATTTGAACCAGATTTCGTGCAGTTATGGAAGTCCATTTAACATCTGGATGTTTAATTACCCAACATGAAACCTTCTTGTTTTTAGTACTAAATGCATAGGCAGAAAATTTTACATCTAAAAATTTTAAAGCTTCACAAAGAGCGACCGTTGCTTTTTTGTATTCTAATTCGTAATCATCTATGCTGCTGGAATGGTCTAATAATAATGCAATTTTGGTTTTTATAGTAATTTTAAAATCCATGAGAAATGGTTTTGGCTGTGATTCTATCACGGATTCTATATCAATCTCATCACCCTTTATATCGTGGATTTCTTTCCATCCTCTTTTCCAAGATCTAACTACAGACTTTAATTTTGTAATTAATTCGTTATCATAAATAATACTTTCGTCCAAATTGACACTATCGGGCACTTCCAGACCAAACTGTTCCATTGATGAAAAACCTTTGTTGTCTGTTTTCTTACTTTCATTTAGAAGACTTTGGTATTCACTAAATATTTGAACACCAACTAAAATATCATTAGTCGATTTTTCATTTTCTTTATTTCGTACTTTTATCACCCTTTCTATTTCTTTTATCAAGTTTTTTTCGGTCATAGATAATCCAAATTTACTCCTAGGAGTAACTATTGGGATTGTGAAAAGCGAATCGATTTGAAGAGTCCTGATGATTTTAGGAATTTCATGCTCAATTCTTTCAGTTTTGTACTTTTTTTCTATTGCTTCATCAATCAACTCTTTGGCAAAGTCAGCTGCATTTTGAACCCGATCAGATTCTGAACCAAACAGTTCTCCTTTTACATACCCCGTAGTAAGGTATTGAGAGAATGCCTCCACAATCTTATGTTTCCCGTATAGTGAGTTCAGTATGGGGCGTGATAACCATGAAATTCCTTCATTAAATATAACTTCATTTTCCATACCTTTCCATTCATTTAATCCTAAAATTTCTACCCTCTTCTGTTCTATTGAATTCAAAATAAATCCAAATGCGTGATCGTTACTTAGAACTTTTGATGAATGTGCTAATCGCATTGATTCATACCATAACGAAACACGCCATTGACGATATTTTTGAAAATCTGAACCAGTATAGTATCTTAAGGAGGGCATAGAAATGATATTTTTTTCTACGTTGGTTGTGGGTGCTTTGTCTTCTATTAATAAAATTGTTGCCCTTTTATTCCCAGACCATCTTCTAGAAAGAAACGTTCCTAAATTTAAAAGGATGTCATTTCGCATAGAAAAATTTTGTAAATTAGGGATAGACATTTTTGTCAGGCAAAAATAGATGTTATCATGTCCATTACCTTTCTATATTCTACTTCTCCCCACTGATCGTAAACATTTGCATATACTACTTCAGCAGCTTTCTTTGGCATTACATTATTTCTTATCAACTTTGCAAATGCTATGGACTCTCTTATACTAGGACTGTAGTAAAGTTCTTCTAGCGATGCCGCTTCTCTTAGACTATTAGCTAGTTTCAGTGCACTGGCTATATCATTTTCATTTGAAGCATCAAAATTTACATGGTGTTTAATAATCTGCATCTCAATTTCTTTAGGTGGATATTCGAGTCTTAGTCTAACAGGAAATCTACTCAATATCTGTGGTGGTAATTCTTTGGTTCCCTCGTGAGATAAGGGATTGATTGTAGCAAATACAAACCAATCATCGGACGCCTTTATTACTTGACCTTCAGCTTCTTTCAGGACAATTTGTCTTCTATCATCTAGAGCTTCATCTAGACGCAAAAGTACATCGGGTTCTGCCGCATTGAGTTCATCCAAGTATAGTATTCCTCCGTCTCTCATGGATTTTATCAATATACCTTCCATAAATGTAACTTCACCTTGGTTCAACGTTTTGGTGCCAACTAAATGTGATTCACGAGTTCTTAAGCTAAAATTAATTGAATAAAGTGCTTTTCTACTCTCAGAAGCGAATTTCCTAACCAAACTTGTTTTCCCAGTTCCTTTTGGTCCTATTATAAGTACAAAAAGTGCAGAATCATATGCATTCTTAATTACATCAAGCGAACTATTCCAATCAAAATAATCATAGTCTGAGGGGTCTTTTGTCATCCATTATTTATTTTTAGGACATGTAAATAAAAACTAATTGTTGCTATTCATTTAGGCCTTAATATAGACTTTTTATCATTAAGGTAATCCGTGATTAGAATCTTGTCTATTTCAGTCGGATTAATATAATAAGATTTACCTTTAACGTATTTTTCTAATTCATTTACATAGCTCAATAGTGAAACTTCCTCACTTACCATGATTGTATCTATGTCAATACCTGATTTATGACATTTTTTTGCTTCTAAAATTGTTTTTTCGCCGATATATTGGTCAACTTGTCTGTATCTGTAACAAAGGTAAACTAATTTCCCTGACTTAGTATCAAGTGATAAATCCTGTTTTTCTTTTACTGAATTTACAGATTCGTCGTCAGGAACATAAAATTGGGAGTAGGGTCTTTCACTAATTATTTTACTACGTTCCTGTTCTGTATCAATAAAACAGGCACTAGGGTGACCGTCTGTTATAAGAACTATTTTTTTGTTAACGGTAGTTTCATTTCGAAGTATTTTTTTTGCTAGTCTAAATGCGGCTTGGTAGTTCGTATAGTGCATAAACCCTACGCCGGATTCAAATGTTTTTAGATATGGGATATCATATGGTGAGACTTTTGAAGCCAGTGCCCCAAACCCGACGACATAAATTGTGTCTGACGGGAAAAATTTTTGATTTAATAGAAACAAACTCCACAATGCTTTTTTTGCTGCTTCAATTCTGCTCATATCACCAAACATCGTTGAATATCTCATTGTAGAACTCAAATCAATACAATAAACAATGGCAATACTCACGTCTTTCTTTGTTTCATATATTTCCAAATCATCTGTTTGAAATTCGATCGGTAATTGAACAGGTAATTTGGATCCAGATCTTCTTTCGATGGCATTTAATAATGAGCGTGGGACATTAATCAATCTCAGATCGTCACTTAGTTCGTATTTTTTTGTTGAATCTAAATTTAAGGAACCATTTCCACTAGAATTTGTCTCATGGAGTCCAATGGTACCCATATTTAGCGCTCTGACTACATCTTCTAACAATCTTGCTCCTACTGCAAAGAAGCCTTTTTTGCTCAACCATTTTCTTGAATCTTTGATATACCCTAATTGTTGGAGTTCGGCAATTATAGACGACTGCTTACTTATGGACTTTATTTCATTTGATTGACTTTCACTAATTTTATTTTCCTTCTCATTCTTCAAATTCTTTAGTTCCTGTTCAATATCTTCGAGCTTGGGTTCATCTTCTTTCAGAATTTCCCTGCCCAAGATTTTGAGAAAATCCTGGAGTAAGCTTTTTGGAATTGTGCTTGTTGGGGCTTTACCTTCCTTTTCTTCTGGAAAATTTACGATATTATAATAAGTAAATTTTTTTATACTGTTACTATCTGTCTTACTTGATGTGGACATAGGCTCCTTCTTTTCGATCCAATATAGGTGGATTAGTAAATCTAAGACCTTCCAAGATTAATTCAGTTACTGATGCAAGGTACTCGGGATCTTTTATATCATTAAAAATGTCAACCTTTGATGAGTTCTCTATTGAGCTTTCCTCAAATTGCTTTTGATCCTGTATTATTTTACCATTCACAATTTCAATTATTTCACTTAACGAATTGAATCTATTTATTTGCGATTGATAGCTTTTAGGGTTGTTTTTGTCTCCCGTGATGTCCTGAGAGACAAAAAAATTCCTGTTAATTTTAAATTCATTCATTAGATTCATAATTTTTTCATGGGGTATAGAATCAAGATAAGCAGTAGAGGTTTTCTTAATTGCGTCAGATATTATAGTATCAAGAATATTTATTCTATTTTCATAGCTATCATCTATTTCTGATAATTCAAATTTCGAAGTTTGGTGAATACAATAAATGTCACTAAAACGAGGAACAGTTTTAATGTTATTAATTATGCTTCTCACCCTCTCTACTTCTGATATCAAGATTTCTAATGAATGAATCGACATCCTTACACTAACCCCCTTTTCTTGGTTTATTTCAGGGCGGTGTCGTGCAATTCTTGTAATTTCAGCAAGAGTCCGTAGAATGAAAATTGGCATGATTAAGTTCTGCGGATTGGAGATATTAGCCTCTTGAATCATTATCTTAATTTCGTCGTAAACGTTATTCGGATAACGAGTAATAATGTGACTCTTTAATCTGTCATAGAGAGGTTCAATTATTTTTCCGGAGTGTGTATAATCTATTGGATTTGCCGTTGATATTATTCTTATATTTGGTTTGAATATCACAGGGTATGATCCTGTAGTATAGATACCTTCTTGTAAAACACTCAATAAGGCTACCTGTTTTCTGGGATCCAGCACAGGCAATTCATCAATACAAAAAACTCCGTGTCTTGCTAGGAGCAGCTGACCCGGTGAATAGGATTCCATATTATAAATTTCAACACCTCTTTTTGCTATTTTAATAGCGTCTATCTGACCTACAAGATCCTTTACTGATATGTCTGGCGTCGCAAGTAGATACTTGAAGCGACTAGCTCCATCAATCCATACAATTTTCGTATCAAGTCTATTATTTCTTATCTTGTCTTCCGTTTCAGTAGAAACATAAAATTCTGGCCTATGGCGGATTATTTCCTTATCATTTAATAATGACACCAATTCGTTTTCTGGAATTGAAGTTGGAATATCATTAGTAATAGATCCTTCTACAATTGGAATTGGGGAAAGTAAATTCCTTGCTATCGTTTCTGCAATTTTTGTCTTTGCCTGTCCAATTTGCCCGACAAGCAATATGTCATGGCCCGATAGTATCGCTCTATTAAGTGAAGGAACAATATCATCATCATATCCGATAATTCCTGAATATGGAAACTGTTGTTTTTTCAGTTTTATAATTAAATTTCCTCGAAGTTGGTCTTTAGCAGATATTGGTTTATAATTGATTGATAATAAATCTTCTAGGGTTTTTATTTCTTGATAGTTTTTAGGAAAACCGAAAATTGTTTCCGGATAATCAGGAATTGATTTATAACTTTTGTGAACAATATCCTTAAAATTTTCAGAAATCAATTATTCATCAGCTCATCCTACTAACAGATTTAAAGCTTTCAAGGTTTATTTTGGTTTTTATTTACTTTATTTCATTCATTTTATTTCCATATGTTCGTCAGCATGGTTTTTATTTCGGAAAATGATGGACGTATCTGTTGTCGACATCTGAGTATAAACATATCCTGAGAATAGCGGGCAAAGATATAGAGGGCAGTAAAAAGATAATAATTGCCCTAAGCCAGATTAAGGGTTTAGGATATAACGTATCACAAGTAATACTACAAACATTAAACATCAATTCTAGTATGAGAATAGGCTTTTTAACGGAAAAAGAGGTGAGCGACATTGAAACAGCAATAAAAAATCCATCTTTGATAGGTATTCCAAATTGGTATCTTAATAGGAGAAAGGATAGTGATACTGGCTCAGACAAACATTTGTTAACTTCTGATCTTGATTTTACCATTTCAAATGATATAGAAAGAGAAAAAACAGTTTATAGCTGGAGGGGCTATAGGCATATGTTCGGGCTCAGAGTAAGGGGGCAGTGTACACGAACTACTGGACGAAAAGGTGGCGCAGTCGGAGTGAAAAAGGTTGTAATGAGAGCCTCAGCCGGCACTGGTGGAGGCGGAGTAGAAGCAAAAGAAGCCAATGCACCTGCAGCTGAATCTGCCTCTCCTGGTCCTGCGGCGTCGAGTCCAAAGGGCAATGCTGAGAAATCACCAGAAACTAAGGAATAGTGGTGAGTATGGGAGATCCGAAAAAGTTAAGAAAAAGTTACAGAAGACCAAGAAGAATATGGAATTCTGATCAACTAAGTTCAGAACTCTATATAATCGGTTCATACGGACTCAGGAACAAAAGGGAACTATGGAAGGCTCAAACAAAGGTTGCAAATTTTAGAAATCAAGCACGAAAGTTACTCGCACTGACTTTAGAGGAGAGACAAGAAAAGGAATCGCTTCTCTTGTCATTCCTAAACAGGCTAGGATTGGCTAATACTTCATCTTTGGATGATATTTTAAATTTGAAAATTGAGGATATACTTGAGAGAAGGTTGCAGACAATAGTGATGCGAAAAATGGGCATCAAATCTCCATTTCAGGCTAGGCAAGTCGTAGTCCACGGTCATGTATCAGTCGGCAATCAAAAAGTAAATTTGCCCGGATATTTGGTGAAGAAACAAGATGAGTCAAGGATTTTGGTGCATGTGGAGGTTCCGGAAAAGTCAACAGATGCAGCAGCAAGTTAATACTAAAAAATAATTCAAATGCTACTAGTAGATAATTCGTCCACAATGTCTATAGTGTCTATTTTTCCGTCCGAATCCATATCGAATCCCTGAACTACGAGTGCCCAATTATTACCATATTTGAATTTCTTTAAAATTTCATTTACATGGTTAGTTAGAGCTATAATTGCTGATTTTGTACCTGCTGACCTCACTCCTGCAATTATTAGTATGTTAACTTTCTCAGAGAAGGGATTCCTGATCTTTGCAATCAGACCATGATTGTCTAGAGTATGAGTCTTTCCATGTGGACCTATTAAGCCAGACCAGTAATTAGTTTCGTCAAATCTTATTGGCAAATATCTGTTAAATTCTGATGTGATAATATTTGTTCCAGGACCTCCAATTGATATGATATTTTCTGTTCTTGCTATCTTTTCCGATTTTGCGTCGACATCCAGTTTTACGACAAAATTCTGGGAAAGATCACAATAGCTACCCAAGAAAAAAGCGAGCTGTGCTGCATAATGTCCATCTCTAGCGGAAGACCTATAGGGACCATGTGGGTCTGGAGAACCCACAATTAAGGTTCCATTGAATATCCCATCGTCAATAAAGTCTTGAAAAAATGTTTGAACGTTACGGTTCATTTTTCCATTTTTTATATTTTCAAATTTTCTTTCTCCCCAATTCATTTCAATCCCAAACGCTGCATATTCTGTTTTGTATAATTTCGCGGTCCCTCCCCGTACAAAAGAAGTTTCGACTTGACTAATTGCTCTAATTGTCAGTAATTTCCTTATGTAGTAATAGGCACTCTGTTCATATATCTTGAGTTCCTTTGCAATTTGTGCTGGATACATTGGGTGACTTGCCAATAAATTTACAATTTTCCAAGCTATTGGATTAGATAAAATACGCATTTCACTAGGTTTTTCTAGGATTGAAATGTCTTTTGAAAATGTATTTTCAGCAGTGGAATAAATTAAATTTTTTTTATGCATCAAACATTAATTGATTAACCATTATATATTAAGATTGTCTGGTGTGTAAAATTACATAATATGGTTATAATTTTTTTACATTTATTCGAGGGCGTTTTAGTAAAAGAGTTATAATTTTTTTTGTAGTGGTAACATCTGATATTAGTAATTATTTTAAAGGTAATGCAAATTGTAGAATTGTATTATGTGTTCGATAATAGGATATAAGGGCAATGAACATGCATCTTCCGTTCTAGTTGAAGGTCTTAGAAAGATGGAATATAGAGGTTACGATAGTGTCGGCATTGCAACCATTAAATCAGGAAAACTCTTGATTCGAAAAGGAGTCGGTAAAGTTGCAGAAGTCAATAAATCTCTCAGACTTGATGAACTGCCAGGTAATTTAGGTATTGGTCATACAAGATGGGCAACACATGGCGGAATTGTCGATTCTAATGCACATCCTCATCTTGCGTGTAAGTCTACTATTGCAGTTGTACACAATGGCATAATTGAAAATTATAATGAACTGAAGAATGAGCTCTGCAGGTCAGGTCACGAATTCAAGAGTGAAACTGACAGTGAGGTAATTGCTCATCTCCTGGAAGAATATTTTGAAATTACTGGGGATATCAGATTGTCCATGATCTTTACATGTAAGCGATTGCAGGGCTCTTTCGCATTTGTTGCTATGTTTAACTCATCTACACTATGTGGCGCTAGGTATGACGAACCACTTATAATCGGTGTTGGTAACGATGATTATTTTTTATCCAGCGATATTCTGGGGTTCTTAAATTATACAGATCGTGCGATTTTCCTGGATAATCGCGATATAGTTATACTTAATGATAACGACATCTCTTTTTTCAATTTTGATGGAGATAGAGTATCGAGAAGAATGACACAAGTAGCTTGGGAGCTTGGTGATGCAGATAAAGGAAAGTACTCTCATTTTACGTTAAAGGAGATTCACGAACAACGATATACAATAGTGAAGAGTATGCAGCAAGATAAGAAAAATTTGGAAAAATTCTGTGATATTTTGACAGGGGGCAAAAATATCTATATCACTGGGAGCGGCACAAGTTACCATTCTGCATTACTCGCAAAGCAAATTTTTTCAAAATCAAAGATTCACGTTGAGACCATAATGTCAAGTGAATTTCAATATTCATCTGATATGTTGGATGAAAATTCAGTCTTGCTGGCAATATCTCAAAGCGGTGAAACTGCCGACGTAATTCAATCTGTAAAATCTGCAAAAACAATGGGTGCTAAAGTTATCTCGATAGTTAATATTCCTACTTCCTCTCTTGCAAGATTAAGTGATTCTTATCTTGAAGTAAAGTGTGGCCCAGAAATAGGTGTAGCTGCTACTAAGAGTTTTACAAGTCAAATTGCTTTGTTGTATTATGTCGCGGACATAATTGGTAGAAAATCAAATGGGATTTTGAGTAGTAAAGACATATTGGTCAAAGCCGTGATTCAGGTGCTAGAATTAGATTCACAAATTGAAGGAATTGCAGATCAATTAAAACATTCAAAAGATGTGTATATCCTTGGTCGATCTCTCCATTTTCCTATATGTCTGGAAGGAGCATTAAAAATAAAGGAATTATCCTATATACATGCGGAAGGAATGGCCGCAGGCGAATTAAAACATGGTCCTTTGGCATTAATAGATACGAATAGTATAGTGATAGTCTTACACCCAGATGATTCTACTTATGGCGATACTTTATCAAACATTCACACAATAAAATCAAGGGGTGCAAAAATTGTTGGCATTTCAAATAAAAAGGACGCGTTATATGACTACCAAATAACCATTCCAACAATAAATGAATCTCTATATCCTCTTATCGAAGTAATTCCACTTCAACTTTTAGCATACCATCTTTCAATTTGTAACAATGGAAATCCGGATTATCCACGTAATCTTGCAAAATCTGTAACAGTAAAATAGTCTAGATTTGATTACAAAATCCGATGAAAAGACTCTTCTGTTAAATCATAACTCTCAGACATTTAGTTTCTCAATATTCCTTTCATATTCTTTTTCGATATAATTCAAGAAAGTAGCCCTATCAATAGATCTGTTAGATTTCAATACTGAACTGATCAAGGCTCCGCCCGATCCTACTCCTTCCTTTACCACCCCTCTATCGTACATTACTAATCCGCGTTTTGTAGACTTATCTAAACCTGGATTTACTGACATTACGGGAACATCCGGACAAATTGTCCTTATGAGATATTCCAAGTCTGAATTATTATCGTCTGTGACATATGAGGTTGTCCCTATGCAGATATTACTTAATGGCACATTCAAAGAAAACATGAATGCAAGTACTGCCGCCATTTGTGTACCGCCGGCAAGCATCGTCTTAGAACCAGATTCAATAACGCCCGTTGCAAGTCCAGCTACCGCAGGTATCATTGGATCTCCTAACGATGATATAATTTTGAAGGGATCTTTCAAATTTGATATTTTCTGATTTTTTATGGCTTCCTGAACTATATTGATCTTTAAATCATGCGGATTTTTTGGCATACT
>JAJPIN010000030.1 GCA_021324715.1 Nitrososphaeria archaeon | reverse complement strand
GAAGTAGAAAAGACGATAAAGAAAATTAGCAGGGTAGATATGACAGTAGATCAGTTTAAAAAATCAGTCGCCGGCGGATTAACAGTTGGAACCATTGATGATATCATAAATGGAGTATCACAGTATGTAAATATCGGTGTGAGTCATTTTATATTTCATTTTTTACATCTTGATCAGAACATTCTAAAGAAATTTCCCAGGGTTATCAAAAAATCCAAACTATTTTTTTAATTTTCATGCCATAGATAATTTTTCCTAAACAGAATATTTAATTTCATGCTCATTTGAATTCTATCCTGATGTGACAAAAATTGAATCAAGAGTTGAATCAGATATTGACAAACTTGCATCACAGCTACAACAACTAATTAGAGTTCCTAGCGTCTCTGCAAAAAAGGAATTGACGCTAATAAAATGTGCAAACTTGGTTTCTGAGTTGATGTCCAAGGCAGGAATAAAGTCAGAGCTACTAAAGCTAGACGACAATTTAGAACAAATTCCACCCATAGTATATGGAGAAGTTAAATCCAAGGGCAATCCAAACGGAAAAACAATCCTGTTTTACAACCATTATGACGTACAACCAGCTGAACAAATTGAACTATGGGATGATGATCCATTTAGTGGTAAAATTGATGGGAATTTTATCTTCGGAAGAGGTTCTACTGATGACAAGGGTGAATTAATTACTCGAATAAAGGCAGTCGAGTATTTTCTCAAAGAAACTGGCGATGTTCCCTGTAATATTAAATTTTTAATAGAAGGTGAAGAAGAGATAGGTAGCTCTCACTTAGAGGAATATTTGACAAAATATAGGGAAAAATTCTCGTGTGATGCTACTATTTGGGAATTTGGTTATGTAGATGAACAAGAACGACCAATAATTAGCCTTGGAATGAAGGGATTGCTTTGTGTAGAATTACATGCCAAATGTTCTAATGCAGATCTTCACTCTAGTTTGGCAGTCTTAGTTGAAAATCCCGCCTGGCGTATTGTTCACGCACTAAATACCATACGTGATGAAAGTGGGTTGATCACAATTAAAAATTGGTATAATGAAGTACGAGATTTTTTACCTGAGGAACTTGAATGTATCAAACATGAGGACTTTGATATTTCGGACTTTAAAAAAACATATGGATTAAGTAAAATATATAATGAAAATGATAATGAACTAATAAAAAGAGAGTATGTAGGAGGAGTAACAGCCAATATTAGCGGCTTGTTTTCAGGCTACATTCGTGAGGGTTCCAAAACTGTGCTGCCAAGTAAAGCTATGGCCAAACTTGATTTTAGACTCGTGCCTGATATGATACCCAAAAAACAATTTCAATTGCTAAGAGAACACCTTGATAATAATGGCTTCAAAGACGTCCAGCTAAAATATTTGAGTGGTGAACCTGCTTGCAGAATTCCAGTAAATAATGAATTTGGGAAATTAATTGAAATGTGCGCCAGAGAAGAATACGGTAAAGTCATTAAGAGTGTATCTTCAGCAGGAACAGGACCTATGTGGTATTTTAATGAAATATTAAAGTGCCCCTGTGTTGGCATTGGCTGTACTTATAAATACAGCAGAATGCATTCACCAAACGAATTTGTTCGAATTGACCTGATTAAAAAAACTACAAAGTGTATTGGCAGCATAATCGAAGAATTTGGTAAGAGTAAGGATAAAAATTAATTAAGAAATGCGATAGATCGTGTTTTCCTTTCAAAAATGGGTAAGTTGAAATGAAATAGAAGAAGATGAAATAATGAATTATATTTTTCATGACTGATTTACGTCACTTAAAAATAGTCCGTCATAGTACAGATTGTTTCAATACTACTATTTAAAATAAATATCAGTGATCTCAATTGATCTCATATAATGACAATGAATTGTCCGTCATGTGGTACATTGATGGTATGGTTGAACGGATCCATAATGCACGATCAACAGATTAATTACTATGAGTGTAGAAATTGTAAGATCAAACTGAATACTCTATCTGATGGTACTTATGAAATAACTGAACAGCCAAAAGAGCAGCGATTAGAATAGATAAATAAATCTGTAAAACTTATGCAAAAATATGATTTTAGATAAAAGAAAGCTACTAAAGGAAAAAATAAAAAAAAGAGACGAAATTATTGTACTTCCTGGCGTATTTGATGCGCTTAGCGCAAAAATTGCCCAGAATGTTGGATTTGAGGCAATGTTTCAGACTGGATATGGATCTGCTGCCTCGTTATTGGGGCTACCAGATTTTGGTTTTTTGAATGCGGGAGAAAATATCGAAAACGCAAGAAGGATAATCAGAGCAGTTGATCTACCAGTAATAGTTGATGTAGACACTGGATATGGCAATCCACTTACCGTTTGGAAAATTGTAAGCGATCTAATTGCTTATGGAGGTTCAGGAATATTTCTTGAGGATCAAGTTTGGCCAAAACGTTGTGGACATATGCGTGGGAAGGAGGTAATTAGTGCAGATGAATATATCCAAAAACTACGGGCTGCAGTTACAGCGAGTGCAAATAATAACTTTGTAATCGTTGCTAGAACCGATGCACGTGCCCCTTTAGGATTTGATGAAGCGATTAACAGAGGAAAGGCGTATCACAAAGAGGGAGCAGACGTTGTCTTTGTAGAAGCACCTCAATCAGAAGATGAGCTTCGCGAGATTCCTAAGAAGATTGATGCTCCGCTATTGGCTAACATGATAGAAAATGGTGTAACCCCGACTTTCTCAGCTAATGAATTGAAAAGTATGGGGTATAGCATGGTAGTCTTTCCGCTTTCAGGGTTATACGGGGCAACTTACGCAATGAAGAAAATCTTTTCGTATCTAAAAAGAAACGGAACCACAAAAAATTGCATGGATATCATGCTTGATTTTAATGAATTTAACGACCTAGTTGAATTACCAAAATTCATGAAGATGGAAAAGAAGTATCAAAATTGATGGTATGTATATGATTATAGTTAGACCTCTGGTTAACTCTCATCAAAACTACCATCATTCTATGCTTTTTAGATGATAAAGTGAGTAATTAGTGTTATTATAAGACAAAGTCGATGAAAAATTTTGCAATTCATGTGTTACTAAATTTGATACTAAACTAGAATCCAACAGATAGAATTCAGCATATTTGTTTGAATGTAATGTGTTGGTAATGTTATCAGAAAATAAAAAACTTCTATTTTTTAAATCCAATTCCATCCATCCTCTTAAATGCTTACTACCCACTATTAATGAACCTGATGGTGTATTATGATTCATCCAGTCAATTAACGAAACTAATGATTCTGATTCAGGTATCGATATAGAATTGTATTGCATTGTCATAGGATCATAGTAGTGCATATATTCATGGAAAAGTCCGTAGAGGTTAAGGTAGGAACCATTGGGACTCGTAGCAAAAACAGAACCCAGAAATAGAAATGGGATGAGAATTACAAGATAATTGACTAGTTTTTTATGATATATTGCAATTCGTTTACTCTCAATTAACATTATAAATCCGTATCCTGAAAATATTGAAAGAAATATACTAAAAATGATTATCCATCTATCGGGCAGCAGGGCAGATGTACCTGCAAATATTATCCAAGTAAATGAACCCAGTAATGAAATAATAAGAGGAATTTTCAGAATAGTGATTTTAGCTTTCATAAAGCCAATTACTCCAGAAGGTAACAATATACCACACATTACGAGAAACAAAATACCTAAATTCACTGAGTTGTATGACTGCTGAAGCGCGTCTCTTGATGCAGTTGATGCACTTCCCAACATGATATTATTTGTTAGTGTATCAATGCTATTGAATAGTCCGGCAGCAAAAATGAAAGCTGTAACTGTAGCTAGTATTGCGATCATTCTTTCTCTTTTGATTAAAGAGTACAAGATGTAGACTAATGTCAGGAGAAAGCCTATCATTCTATCTGAAAGTACAGAAATAATGGATAATGGTAAAATGGTAAGCAAAATTCTTTTTGAGGCATTTGAAATTGTGCCTAAATATGATAAACAGTAAAGTGTAATAGTTAGTGCAAGCATATCTTTGTGAAGGTCCCATGATGTTCTGAGTACTGATACTTGAAAGATAACAAATAATGATAAAAAAATACTTTGATAGTTACTGAGATGAAAATTATTCTTTGCAATTGAATAAACAACTACTGAAAACAATCCGAATATGAATACAGCCGTGGCGGTTACGACTAACCTAGGATCAAAATGCGTTATTGATATTATTACATGTAGTAACACTACATATAATGGAAATTGATTTGACGCCGATGCCCAATGATTATCAAAGTTGACTAGTACTGGCAAATAATAGTTTATTACATCATATCCAATGGGGAAAGGTAGCGCTTCTAACTCTGGAATAACTCTCACAAGTACACCAATCGAAAAAATGATTAAATATGGATATTTTCTATTATTTGCAAAGAAATTTTTAAGCTGCAAAATAGAAACTTTGTTTAAATAGTCCATTTAATTTATTATCTAATTTTGTATAATCTGAGGCTATTGAAAAATTTTTGTAAGTAGCTTACGCTGATTGATTGATTTCATTCCTGATTTT
>JAJPIN010000167.1 GCA_021324715.1 Nitrososphaeria archaeon | reverse complement strand
CCCTCTTTATTGTTTGATTGATTCTTCTTGTTCTAACCCCAAACAAGATACCGGTGAATATTACAAAAACTCCAGTTGTAATACCATACATTAGGTACGAGTCAGCCATATCGTCATACATTAAAATGATTAACATTTAATTTTTTCTGAATAAATCATTGCATTCATGGGTGTGAATAATTTAACCTGAATTGCTGTTCACCGCCTGTGGATTGAAAGCTACCTGTTTGTTTATAGAAATAAGATCCATTCACAACGAAGTTTGAGTTATTTATATTATTGGCAATCTGGGACATATTTAGATCCTTGTTTGTTTGGATTATTTTGTTATCCTTCAGAAGGAGAGTGCCGTTTCCAATAACTGGAAAGATACTATCCTGGGAATCAACTAAACCCTCTGGTCGCCTGCCTATATCTCCAGAAGCGATTCTTGTGGAATTGGAATATACGTTGTATGAAATAGATTCAAGTATAACAGTACCTTTATTCGGGTTGAAAACATTAAATTTAATTGAAATGTTTCCAGTGCCATTATCTACATTTCCAGTTTTAATTTCTTTAATTGATAATTCCAGTGGTTTAGAATCCTTGAGCGCGTCCTGATTAAAAATGCTTACCTTTGTAATATTCATGTTTGCCAGACCGATTTTTGAAAAATCGGTAGATAATTGATTTCCACTAAAAATGGTCAAAGAAATAATAATCGCAACCACTGCAATTATGATGATAGAAGCAAGAATCTTCTTTCCCATTGTAAATCCTATATTCAAAAGATTATTTTAGTCTATTTGATCTAGCCAAAAATATAAAGTATGAGGTATCTTAACTATTTGGTAGAAAGCTTACTGGACTAAGATTATATTTATGGCTAAATAATCCTGATTATGTTTATCGGGTCAAGAAGGGCTATTCTTATAGGTGTAATTGTTGCCATCGTGGCATTTATTGTACTATTCCCTGTTATTCCTGACCTGCTCAAGGGCGGCAGTGAACTAAAAGATGTAACTATAGGTATCCAAAACGTTACAATTGACAAATCCAGTATCGTTAATGAATCCATACCATTAAAAGTAACTTTCAGGATAGTAAACCAAGGTGATAAAGCATTGTCAACTTCCAGAATTGAATATAGCATCAATGCAAATAATACTCATTTGGGTAATGGGATTCTAACATATGAAGATATACCACCAAATGGAAGGCCGCAATTGTATCCAAATTCACCAACTACACTTGAGTCTACAATACTGCTAAGCCGTATTAGTTCGAATTCATTATTATTTGATAAACTACATAGCGGAAACTTTGTATCCAACGCTACAGGATGGAATGTCAACGGCACTGCCCAAATAGACTCGGCGTTTACAATCTATCCGGTTGCATTTAATAGCAAGTTAAGGTAACAGAACTAAATTATTATTACTTTTCGTTCTTTATATACGTCCTTTCGAATCCAGCAACAATCCATTCCTCAAGCCAAACACACTTCGCCGGACTATATGGACTTGTTTCATCTTCAGAGGAGCATGAATGCTGATAACTACAGCTAATGCATGGAGCTCCTTCAACACACTCTATTTGTACCGGTTTTCTATTATATTCGGCGATCGCTGATTTCTTGACTATTAGTTTGTATGTCCATCTGCCTTTGTGCAAAATTTTTTCACGAGAAATAAGTGATTGCTTTTCAAGATTTCCCGCTAGTCTTGATCCATCTCTACTATCTAGCGAGAATTCCTTGCAGATTTCAGTTTGAAAAACCCCGTCTTCTCCACTTTTTAATATAGCCTGAAAGACTTGTTCAAATAACTCATGCTTATTTTTATACATAGTTCTGGGAAGATTAATAATTTGAGACAAAAGATAGTTTTGTATCAAGCTAATAATATAAAAATCTTGGCATTATCTACTCAATTCCAATTTTATTTTGAGGGTTATTGACATTTATTCATTATAGCTAGAATTTTCTTAACATGTACTGTTCTACTGGCAATTCAATTTAGATTGGTTTATTCACTGTTTCAAATTTTGAAAACGATCTTTAGAATTATTACTGAGGTATTTAGAAGCCATAATAGCACACTGAAAAATAGATTCTAAAAAATTTATTTTTTTTAAACAAATTGCGGTCACCGGGATTTGAATTCCCGCCCAATTTAATAGAGTCCCGGGTTACGGGCTTTCTTCTCCGGATTATTGGAGTGGAAGGCCAGTGTCCTAACCAAACTAGACGATGACCGCATATCTGTTATGCGATGATAATCTGGATATTAAATCTTGTGAACTTTATTTTTTATTTTCCGGAAAGATATAATTTAAAAGGAGATCGACCACCTTATTCTTGCCCTTTTCCTTAACGTTTGTGAATCTCTTACCTAATTTTTCCCTTTTTCTATCTTCTTGTATTTTTGCCTCAGGTCTTTTATCAAACGCGCCTTCAAATTGAATCCTATATCCTTTGTAGCTCTCCGTGGCTGAATCAAAAATGTCTTTTTGTTGATAGGACGAGATAAAATAGATTATAGGAGGATTAGGCCTCTTCTTTATCTCTTCAATAAATACTGAAAATAGATGTCCTATGCTATTGAAAGAGGTTTCGATGATTATTTTTGTTTCTTCAACACCATTAGTCAAAAGATTATTTTTTACCAAATTGCATATTTTATTGTCGCCAACAACTTTGATTATTGTATCAGTTTTATCAGGCTTGGATTTCATGATTCGTTCATATACCTTGCTACAAACCTTTATTCTTTCCAAAATGTGCTGCGGCAAGCTTTCATTCGATTCTAGCTCTACGAAATTACAGTAAACGACAATAACATTTCCTGAAAAAAACTTATTTTCAGTCATGATGCTCTAAAATATACACGTAGGAATAAATTTTTTTACCACCCCAATTTCTTTGGCGAGTTTAGCTGTCTTTCTAGTTCGTCTAATCTATGTACTGCTTCTTGATTTTGTCTTACTTCAGAATAATAATCATCGTTTCTTATTTTGTTCATCAGGTCAGCAACTTCCTGTGCTGTTACCCCATGTTTTATGTCGTATTCTATTTGTTTTGAACAGCTGGTAATAGTGCTATATTTTTTAAAATTGCGTTTTTCAAATGATGATGCATCAGGAGAAATTCCCTTCATGTAACGAAGAATGACTTTTTCAACATGTTCAAGATGCCAATCTCTCATTGCGAAATTGTTAGGTTTCATGGCATGTACTCAGAAATATGTGTATACTGGATATTTAATCTATTTTATAAAATAAAAAATGTCAAAATCGTAGCATTAATTTTAGATAGCTTTATGACAATTTCATATACTTTGCATGTAATCTGAAAGTTTGATTTTTTCCTGACCGGGTATTTTTGCAATTTCAAACCTGTCTTTTGATTTTAAAAGTGTCGCAGTCGCGTCAATGCCCATTTTAGTAGTTAGAAGATTATATTGATCACTTGAAGGATCCAAACTTGATCCCTTTGAATTTGGAATTATCAACAGATCCTTGTCTGCTTGACATCTTGTCGAAATTGCATATTCTACCTCTGATGGATTTCTTGGATTTATGTCATCATCTACCACGATTGCAATTTTTAGAGACGGATGTCCTGCAAATGCTGCAGCTATGGCATTCATTGGCTCTCCTTCTAGTTTTTTTCTTATTTGAATGACCGCGACTAGCCAGTTACACCCCCCATCAGTTAGATGTACTGTCCTAGTACCCGAAACTACATCCTTAATGAAATGGAAAAGTTTGGACTCTATTGGAAGTCCCATCAACAATCTGTGTTCTCCATATCCTGGCAAAATGTCATGATAGATGGGATCGTTTGTTAAGTAAATTTTGTCTAATTCAAAAATAGGTTGTCTTCTCTTAAAATCGTATGTTCTTAGCATTTCGACCATTTGTTCCTCTGCTGTTTCATCTGCTAGAATCCTTCCCTCCAGGAGAATCTCAACGTTTTTAGGAACATATAGACCTGTGCCGGGTGATTTAGTTATTGTCAGTCTATTATTCATTAATGAATTTGCAATGTTCAATTCGTTTTCTCCATATGGCGCTTGGTAGGCTGCTGCAATAGAAATAGCTGGATGAGCTCCAATTATTATTGATACCGGCAAGTCTTCGTTATGTTCCTTGGCACCAGTAAAGCATTTGTGCAGATGTCTCCCTTCCACCATCCTTATAGCCATTCTACTTTTATCCAATCTCAATAAACGATGAGTGGATAAGTTCTGTCTTCCTGTTTCAGCGTCTTTCGCTATCACTAGAGATGAAGTTATAAAGGCTCCTGAATCCTTCTCAAAATGCGTTATTATAGGCAAGTCAAACAAGTTCTTTGAGATTCTGTCCCAATTAATGGTATCATCAATATTTGTTATTTCGGACCTAGTCTTTATAGCTTCATTAATCTTCTCTTGTATTAAATTTTCATTTTTTGAATTTATTGATAATGCAACTCTATTCCTTGTCCCTAAAACGTTTGCAGCAACTTTTACCTTGCTATCTTTTATTGATTCAAAAAGTACCGCTTTTCCGTTATCCAATTTGCTTACAATAGCTGCTAGTTCAAATTTTGGATTAACAGTTTTTTTTATCCTTACTAATTGATTTGTACTTTCTAATTGACTTATAAAATCTGTAAATCTGAGGATCTTGTTGTATTCAAATTTTGTGGTTCTCACGCCTAATCACTTGTTTTTGTTTCCATTATTTTTAAAACTTCGTTCATGAGTTCCTGCATTTCACTCAAAGACATTGGATTTTTATTGTTGAAGTTGGTTATTACTATCCCATTTATCATTAACGAAATTTTTTCTGATAAAGTCTTCATAAACATTGGATCCCTAATATTCGGTATTACTTTAGCGCTCTGAGTCCTGTTATTGGATGCGATTGAAACATGGATACCACCTATTTTGCACAAATCTTCAGAAAGGGAAACAAAACAACCATTATTGAATTCAATGAATTTTAATAGGAAAACTCTGTTTGATTTCAATGTAATTTTTTTCTCTATAAAGTTCCCTTGGTGGGTTTCGTCCAATGCTATTGGGAGTTTTGAAGTACATCAACATATCTAAATCATTTGCTTTCAATCTAAATCTCCTTTTTTATCAAGTATCACGATTGAAAAATCTTTATTTAATTTATATTTTAAGGTTGATTAAATACCTGATGTATGAATATCTAGAAGGCAGTCTAATTATTAATTTATCTGGAATGTGCGACCAGGACGGAGTGCTATAGACCTTGCGGATTTTACATCTTTATTTCCGCGGCAATTTGGGAGGATATTTTGAGAAGTACCGAATTCATTAACAATCTCTATTCTTACTGATCTATTTTGTTTCTTTATTGCTTTTGCAATGTGGTTACATATGGTCGAATCGCCATTTCCGATTTTAAGTATTTTTTTACTGGAATTTATGCAAGACATTATATTTATTATGAATTTTACCGCCTCCCTTAACGAGCCCTGAACTGTACTGTATAATTCTGAGTGTAGGTAAAGCACGTAAATTCCTATCCTGATTCCAGGATCAACCCCTACTACTAAAATGTCTTCTGTATAATTACCATTCAAATTTTTTAACAGCATTGCCTTAAAGAGTGGTGGGAATGTATCTAACTGAAAATCATACATTAGGTCTTGTCTTCTAATTAAGGATGCTTCCTCTTTTGTGGTGATGATTATTTTCGCATTTGTCTGTGAAGCTTCTTCTGGAGAGAGTGAAGAAAAACCAATATTCATAGATTTTAGCATGGTCACAATTTTATAATACGGTCGACCCTCGACGGTTGCTACCACTATTTGATTTGAATTCGGTCCTATCACTAAGGGCTTTCCATTCAATTATACTCATTTTTAATTCTTATTAAATTTTTATGGTCTATTCTAAAAATATTTACTATGTCTCGCTCGTATCTTTTCTGTTTAATACTGAATCAACTACAAGATTAACTGACTTATCAAATGAAAGTTTTGTATTTTCTTTAAGATTTGTCAGATTGGTTTCCGCATCTGCCAAAATTTTCTGCGATTTCTCTTCTGCTTCCTGTTTAGCAGCTGAGATTATTCTCTCTGATTCCGTCTTAGCAATTTCTGTTATTTTTTCTCGAAGATCAGATATTTCTTTGTCAGAGTTGGTTAGAATTCTCTTTTTCATATCATGAACTTTAAGTGATAAACTCTCGATATCTTTTTCCAGTTCAGACAACACATTAACGATTTTCTCTACAGAGGACATATCCTGAATCAGAAATTCCTATTACCATATATTAACTCTGCATTAGAAACTGACTTGCGAGTCTATCACAATAGTTCTATGTCGTGAGATTCAGTATCGCTTGCGCGATGTCTCCTTTCGTATCAGTTAATGCCATTATCGCTTTCTCTCTTGAACTTGAAGCTTGCTGCATAACCAGAATAATGTCTTCTTCTTTGAAAGTAGGAACCTCTCTTTCTTTTTCTTCTATATCTGCGGCAATTATTTGAAAGATAGTACTGTCTTTACCCTTCATTTCAATTACTTGCGGTTTTAACAGGAAAATTTCCTTCGTTTCTGTTTTGATGATGACTTCTTCAATATTGGAAAGTTCCTGCATATTTAAGCCCATTTTGTCCAGCATTCGTCTCATATCGCGATTTCCGCGCATCATGAGTTTTGTTGGTCTCCTCTACTTTTTATTCCTTCTCTAATCTTAACTGCAACATCCCCTATTCTGCCCGACAGCTGTGATTGACTAAGTACCGACTTTCCTACAGCAAGCACGTCGTCATTATTATCTATCACTACCACTTCTGACCCAATATTGATATTTGAACCGAACCATTCGACATGTTTACAGAATAATGATCTTCCTTCGCTTACAAATGTAATAGCTTCTTCTTTTGGAATTATACAGTTCTGTTTAAAATTATCGTAGGTTATTAAAATCGAAGCGCCAAAAATAGTAAGTGCAATCCCTCCATCCGATCTTAAGGTACCTATAAGTCGTCCGTTCATTCCGAAATTCTTGATTCTTCCAGTTTTCCTAGAATATGAAAATGATATTTCTCTAGGAAGAACATCTGACACACCTTTACCAAAGAGTGCATCTAAGTGGTAAGAAATTTTTTCGTTAGGATTCAAGACCTGTTCGATACTATTTGATTTCTCTATTTAAAACATTCCCAGGAAAAAATAAAATTATTATAAGTCAAATTTATGTGGGATGATAGATCTTTTCGGCCTATTATTTGGATAGCTCTATTATAAATTAATGGTTTCCCATCAATTTTGTTACTAGTAAATATAATTGATTGACAGGTTTCAAACTATGTATTCGAAAAAAATAAACAAGCAGCTCGTTTATCATTAGTTGATCTATGACTTCTTGCGAAATTTGCGGAATTCAGATTATTGATAATCCCATAAGGGTCTATGTAGAAGGCAACGTACTTAGAGTATGCAGGAATTGTTCAAAAAGGGGCAAACCCTCAAATGAACTTCAAAAGAATCAAATTCGAGTTTCCGCTAGACCAAAAAAAATTGCAATGCCCAATAAAATTACTTTCAATGACTCAACAATCCTGGTCGATAATTTTTCAGAAGTAATTCGAAAATCTAGGATGAAACAGGGGCTTACACATGAACAGCTAGGACTTATCATTAAGGAGCGGGCTTCATTGTTACGAAAAATAGAGAGTGGCTCACTCAAACCCGATGATGAACTGGCCAAAAAGTTGGAAAGGTATTTTCGAATAAACCTTTATACTGAGGTTGATTCCGGTGAATAAACCTACAATACTTATCACTTATCCCGCAAAACACATCGCTAGTGAAGCAAAGTCATTAGCAGAATCTGCAGGTTATTCTGTAGTGCATGTTGTGACTCAGAGACATTTAACAAGATCAAAGTTTGGTATTGGAAAAGGAAAAGCTGACGAAGTAAGGGAATTGATTAATTCTTTGAATATTGAATTTGTAATCTTTGATGAAATATTAAAGCCTACCCAACAATATAATTTGGCAAAACTGTGTGAAACCGATATCATTGATAGGGAGAAACTTATTCTTGAAATCTTTAGGCTAAGATCTAGTAACGAAGAGTCAAAAATTCAGATAAAACTTGCTGAACTTCATTACGAGGCAGTAAGAATCAAAGAGAAGGTCAGACTTGCGAAGAGGGGCGAACAACCAGGCTTTTTTGGGTTGGGCAAATACGACGCAGACGTTCATTTGCTTGACATAAAAAGAAGGATTTCCGTTCTAAGAAAAAAACTCATAAAGGAAGAGAAGAGAAAATTTTTACAAAGAACAGGTAGGGCGAGATCAGGATTTCCAACTGTATCGATAATTGGATACACCTCTGTTGGAAAGACAACCCTCTTCAATCTACTGACAGGAGAGACAAAATTAGTGGGCATGGAATTGTTTACGACTCTCTCAACCTCTAGCAGAATCGTGAATATAAAGGGAGGTAAAATAATGTTTTCTGATACAGTTGGATTCATAAGTAAACTGCCTGCCTATATGATAGATGCATTTAAATCAACCCTGCATGAACTAATTTTTTCAAATATTATCCTTCTGGTATTGGATTTAAGTCAAAGTTACGAAATGTTAAAAAAACAATTATCAAGTAGCTTCACTGTCTTGATTCACTTGAGGGTATCAATCGCAAAGATAATCTATGTATTCAATAAGATGGATCTCGTGAACCTTGAAGATGCAAGGGACAAGTGTGAGAAACTTGGGATATTGAATCAAAGTAATAAGAACGCCGTCATGATATCTTCAAAGTCAGGGATGAATGTTGACGTTCTCCTCGAAACTATTCTATCGAAAATATACCTGAGTATGATGAAGGTGGATAATTAATGTCAATTGCTGTTCTCAGATTGGGACACAGACTTGTAAGAGATGATCGTACGACGACTCACGTTGCGTTGGTGTCAAGAGCTTTTGGTTGTAAAAAGATTTTCATGACTGATGTTGATGATACTATAGTACGGACATTTGCAAAAGTGTGTTATGATTGGGGAGGGTCTGATGATTTTG
>JAJPIN010000280.1 GCA_021324715.1 Nitrososphaeria archaeon | reverse complement strand
GGGTTCAAATTTGCCTGTATTTAATTTTGTCGTCGCTGGAGATTTCGGTTGCGGTGATGAGGCGAAAAAAACCATTGAAGCGATGGCTAACATGAAACCAGAACTAGTATTAGCTCTAGGGGATCTTGCATATACAAAGGATCCAATATGTTGGTTTGATATGATAAAACCATTGGAAAATAGTAGTAAATTTAAAATTTCTTTTGGTGAACATGATGTTTCTCATGGTATTGCTGACTATGATCAATACCTAAGACATTTCAATCTTACCAAACCGTACTATTCCTTTAATTACAAAAATATTCATTTCTTGGCCATGGCAACTCCTAAGAATATGTTAATCCCCTATAATGTTACCTCAGCGCAATATCAATTTGTTAAAGACGATCTTAAAAGTGCACATGAAAATAAGAGTATTAATTGGATAATAGTGTACACATTTAGGTCATTCTATTCTTCAAATACTACTCATCCTGGACAGGAAGAACTGCGAGATGTTTTCCATCCTCTCTTTGATAAATATGGTGTAGACCTTGTTCTTCAGGCTCATAATCACAATTACCAACGCACGTATCCCATCTCATACAATGTCACCAAACCGTCTACTCCAATAATTACGAATAGGAATACTGAAAACTATACCAATATTGTAAATGGACAAATATTCATTACTCTAGGAACTGGTGGTGCCGAATTTTATACTTTTACAGGTCATGCACCTTTCATAGCAAAACAACTTTTGCTGCATGGTTTTCTAAATGTGGATGTGGCAAACAATGGATCAAAACTATGGATTACATTTTATGAAAACACAGGCGTGGCTCGTGATCATATCACCATTTCAAAAACAAAGGGTTGAATTTACTTCGCATTTATCGAAATTGATTATTACTCATATTTCTTAGATATTTGTACAACATTGATTACATGTACAGACAAGATACACTTCATTAAATTTGGGGAAAAAGCCACAAATGAATTGATAATCATTTTAATTTTGTTTAAAGAGAAGAGTGCAGTGGTACAAGCTTCAAACTATACCTAGAAATGACCTCCTATTGCATCTTACTTAGACAATAGTACTATAACTCTTAAACCAGTCAATACTCAGAAATATCGATGTACCAGTGACATGCTCATATTTGGACCACTAATTCATCAGATGTCAATAAGTGATCTATTAGAGATCTTGTTGTATCTAGTAGGTTCTTTATTGTCTGCATTTTTGATTGCATTGTCAATTTCTGCGTATCTAAAAAGCGGCATTAAAAAACTGAAGTATGCTATAATTGCATTCTCATTGTTTTGCGCATTTCTGATATATGAAAATATAGAGCACTTGTATTCATTTGATAATCCGTTTACGGATATAATTATTCCTTTGACAGGATTGTCCATACTGGTATTTTTCTTTTTGGCAGTCGTTAAGAGAGATTAGCAGAGAGAGAACATTTATTCTATATTTGACTATGATATCGCATCAATCTATTTGCTTGACTCGTTACTCATCGGAGTAAAAACTTGAATTCCTTGATTACCTCTATTCTTTAAACCTTCTGGTACGACTGTCTAATTGATAAATTAGTATTGTTTATTCATAACCCAAAAAAAGTCATCATAGGGACCGTTAGTCTCATTTATAATTAAATTTAGATTTAGGGAAGTGTACCACAGGGTTCATAAATATCGGCTGTTCTAATTATCAAGATATTGAAAATGAAAAGGAGATGTTCAACTGAACGATAAGAACGAGTCAATAACCGTTTTTACAAATAACAGAATAACTAACAGAAAAATAATATTTGAATACATTAAAAAATATCCTGGATCCCATACAAGAAAAATTGTAAAGGATTTATCTTTAGCAATGGGTGATGTTCAATATCATCTCAATTTCTTAGAAACTACAGGATATATAAAGTCCCGAAAGTTTGGCAACTATAAGACTTTCTTTTCGATGAATGTAACGGATTTACGTCATGAGATAATCCTTGCAGCTCTGCACCAGGAAACGCTACGTGAAATAATATTATACTTAATTGAATATCCTGAGGCAACACAAGGTAATATAGCAATACAGTTAGGCATTACCTCTCCGACGGTGAGTGCTCATATGTCACATTTGATAGAAATGGACTTAGTTAAGAGCTTTAAAGATGGGAAATTTGTAAAATACGTCGTTTTAGGAGATATAAAAGATATAGTACACAATCTTGGGTCTAGTTATCCTTCTTTATGGGCTAGACTTTCAGATAGACTTGCAAATTTGTTCTTGGATCTCTCAACAGGTTACAGGGAAAAAGAAGAGAATGAACTTTGAAACTCTAAACTATTTGAAGAAAACTTCATTTTTAGCAGTTTGTATGACATTATTCATAGTATTGACCATGGCAGCATTTGTATATGGTTTTGGCGATGAAAGAGATATTCTAGACAAAGGGAATATTGCTGAATTCTTTGATTTATGTTCAGGATTTTTTGCCGCTATTTTATTCGGTATATCGTTCCTGGCTTATAGAAATACTAAATCCATGCAAATATTCTTTGTAATGATAGCATTTGGTCTATTCGCACTTAGAACTATAATCTCTAGACTTGATCTTTTTATGCCCGAAATTGAATCCTCGATATTGGAATTGTTACTAGCTATTCTAGGATTTATGGCTTTGGCGTTATTTTTCTTTGCCCTTGTTACTAAACAAACGATTAGAAAGCATACAGAATTTGAACGAAGCTAATTCAATGAGATTTTTATCGGTTTTTGATACTAGTTAATTTTATTATCGACTACAATTCTAAGCATACAGCACTCTTATTCAACATGCATTAGAATAGTTCGTTAAATCGTATATTATGATAACAGTGCGTCAGTTCTAATATTTAGATTTTGTAAACTAATAAAATTCCGGTGACGAAGGGCAATCAGACTCATTTAGCTTGTTGTACCTGAAACGTAATATACTTTTGATTAGGATTAATTGCAGTGTTATACTAGGAGATATGATATATGATTTTAGGAAAACTATGGAACACAGGTACCATTACATTGTCGGACTGGACAAATGTTTTTTTCGTGGGGACATCATAATGGATAAAATTAGAATATTGATTCTAGTTATAGGTATCATAGTGATAATTGGTTTTTCCATATACTCATTCAAGGGAACAACTCCTACTTCACAACCCGAAGGTACACAGATTAAACCGATAGGACAAGCAACTATAACCCCATCACCTGATACTTATTTGAATCACTCATTGGTAAATACCAGCACTTCAAATTTAAAGTCTTATGAATCGGTGCCTGCATTTCATTATATATCGTTCAGTACAAATCTTATGGCTCTCGCTGGTGAGAACGCTTCTAATGCTGCGTCATCATCAATGGTCATGAATATATTTGCGAATAAGGATTTGCCTGAGAATTTTTATTCTATATCATTCCCTCAAGCTACAATAGTGACACATGGAAAGAATCCTGGAAGCTTTGTAGCTAAATTTCAGAATCTCTTTTCTTCAATTGATCTTCAAGATATACCTGACGACACAAACGTTAATCTTTACATGTTAACTGTTGCCAAGCCAAATCTCAACATGCTGCCGGATTACAAGGAATTAAGCTCCAATCAGTTTAAAATAGATAACAATAGAGCATACGACATCAAATATACTTGGAGTAATTCTTCTGAGAAATTAGAAACCCTCAAGACATTTATAGAAGGAAAAGATCAAGCTGCGGTAGTTACTTTTTCAGGTCCAGTTCAAGATTATATTAAAAACAATTCGACTTTGAATTCTATACTCCATTCCTTCAAATGGTTGGGACAGTAGATGGATAGACTTGGGGAGGAAGAATAGAGAATGCAAATTAAGTACTTAATAGTAGTATTCTTAACAATTCTCATATTCGGTGGATTATATTTTAAGTTTCTATATGATGTTCCTGATGGTGAGGAGGTAATCAATAATTGGGTCAGTTGGCTACTCGTTGTTTCTGGGACTTTAGGATTAATGATAACAGGTCTGTGGAAGACAAGAAATCCCTTTGAGGAATATCAACAGGATGACTATTCAAATAATTCACATGATAGTCAGAATTTTTATCATCAAAACAGATCCCTTGTGGAGGAAAAAGATTTTGAATATCAAGATAGAGGTGAAGAAGAGGAATAGGTATCCAGGACAATGACGTGTATGGAATTTCCACAGTTGGTATTGGAAAAACATATGGATCTTTTAGAGCAGTTGATTCCTTAACATTTAATGTAAAATCAGGTGATATATTTGGTTTGATTGGACCCAATGGTGCAGGTAAAACTACAACTATGCGAATGCTATGTGGAACGCTTTCCCCTACTACTGGAACAGCTTTTATTGCAGGATATGATATTGCCAAAGAGAACATAAGAATAAAAAAAATTATTGGATTTCTACCTGAAAGCACGGGATTTTATAATTGGATGAGCGGCGAGGAATATCTGTATTATTTTGCCAGGTTATATGACATAGAAGAACCCATTGCAAGGAAAAAAGTACGAGATCTATTGGACAGGGTTGGACTTGCGGGTAGGGCATTTGCTCCTGTCGCTTACTATTCAAGAGGAATGAAACAGAGGTTAGCTCTTGCCAGATCATTAATTAATGATCCCAAAATTTTGTTTCTGGATGAACCAACTTTAGGAATGGATCCAAGAGGTCAACAAGAGATTCAAAAAATGCTTTCTGATCTTAATCTTGAAGACGGTGTTACCATTTTCCTTTCTACTCATGCCCTCACCGATGTATCAACTTTTTGCAATCGAATTGGAATACTTAACCATGGAAAATTAATTGCATGCGGTAGCCTTAATGATTTAAGGAATTTGCTAAATGATTCAACAAGCATATTCGTCAGAATACTAAGGAATCAAGAAACAGCAAGCAGACTTGCCCATCCGCCTTTTAAAATCACTATTGATAATGTGACTGAAGATTCTGTAGATATGATTATTTCTGATGAGAATATTGAACTCGATGAGGTAATTGATTGGATGAGAAAACAAAATTTAAAATTTACTGAATTAAGGCAACAAAAAATGAATTTGGATGAGATATTCTTCAGACTTACTAAACCAAGTAATGACAAGGATTCGACGCTAATTACAGTAAATAAATCACGATCACCGCAAGTAGGCCAAAGCTCATCTAGACTGTGATTCATTTGATTATCTACAAATTAGAGCTAGCAGGAAGCTTTTATTCTTGGCGAGGTGCAATTTGGATAATTACCGTAGCATCAATCTACAGTCTTGTGGCATACTTACTACTCACTGACAAGGAGCTTAGCCTATTAGATCAAAGTGAGATGTTATTTACATTCTCACAGATAATCGTAGTTTTAGGTTTATTAATGTCGGCAATTAATTCGTCCTCAGCTATTTCCACAGAAATTGAAGGTGGCACTCTTGAATGCCTTCTACTTACACCAATTAAGCATAGCCAAATAGCAATTCAAAAAATGCTATCCACGGAAACCATATGGATTATTTTATATTTAATTTCTATCCCATATACTATAGTTCTTGCAAATGGAACTAACTTAGCAATTCCAGCTATTCTCTATGTCGGACTATATGGTACTGTTCTTTCGTTTGCAATTTCAATGATATCAATTGCGTTATCATGGATTTTGAAAAATTCAAAGAATAGTATAATGTTGGCGATAATGATTGTTTTGCTACTTTGTGCCCCATCACTATTTTTTGGAACATCTCTTCGGAGAACTGATTTTGGTCTTATGTTAGAAAGCATAAATCCGTACTCTCATGCCATAAATTCTTTGGATAGCATTCTAGTTGATAACCAACAGGCTTTTTACGAACAACTCCCTCATATTTGGCCTATTTTAGTTTTTACTATGGTCTGTTCTATTATTTTTCTTAAAGTTACAAAAAAATTCGAGGTTATCAAGCTATGAAAATTCCTTCTAATCAATTAACTCCAGGGAAAAAACCGAAGAGTAATTTAGTCGGTAAGAGAATACAGCAGAGTCCTATATTTGTGGATTTGATGACATTAGCAATTGGATTATCAGTGGTATTATTCTATTGGTCGCTCAATCCCATAGCCTTTTCTCAATTATCCTCTCCAGTCTTGAATTCATCAAGTAAAAACCCTCTTATGATAAGTATTTCCAATCCTACTAAAATCATCCATGAATTGGTTGGGAAATATATCACTATTAGCGCAAACCTCAACTATCTCAGGTCTGATAAAACCCTCGAAAATAGTACTAAAGATGGAATTGCGTACATTTCAATCGTTGATGTTAAAGACAAGATTCCAGTTGATCTCGAAGACTGGAGCGTAGAAAAAGGACTTTACATTCCGTCAATCAGCGCAGGTCAATCACTTCCTTTAGAATGGAACGTGAGACTTGTCAAAGCAGGTTCATATACAATCTCAGTTCTGTTTAATGAAAACAGAAATCCTTTTTCAGATCCTATCGTCAGTTCTAGGATCAATCTTGAAGTATTACCAAAATTAAATCTGAATCCGAGTAATGTCCTGCTAGTTGCATTTGGAGTACCATCTCTCTTGATCGGCTTTCTAGGTGCCTTAAATTATTTGCGTGGAAGGAAAACGGGTGTTTATAGATAATTAGTTATTTATTTGACAATATGTAAATACGATAGAAATACACTTAATCTAATATTAAAGATAATAGAAGCCGATAACTGGTTATATGTATATCGTCCTACACTACTACTCAATCGCTAATATCGCATAATGAATGAATTAAATACCAGGATCGACTAAAGATGGTCAGCTTGGTAGGGCAATACAATTAACAAGGTGAATTGACCTGTCAGAAGATGAACCAAACTCAATTAAGGAGAGAATATTATGTTTTATTCAAAAAAATCCTGGATGTTATCTTCGGCAAATAAGAAATGAGTTGTCCATATCGATGGGTTCAGTCCAATATCATGCTTACCGACTTGAAAAAAGTGGCAAGATTACCTCCACTAGAGAAGGACTGTACAAATTTCATTTTCAATCAGGAGCCTACCAAGATCATGAAAAGTTACTATTCCGGGTATTAAACCAAGAAACACCACGAGAGATTATCTTGTTTATTATTGAACAAAAATCTCCTACACAGACTGATATTGTAAAAAGATTGGGTTCATCTGCACCCTCCATAAACTGGCAGGTTAGACGATTGATTGAATTAAATCTAATTGAAGAAATTAGGGAAGGAAAGTACAAAAGATACAGGCTCCGTGAAAATGTGTTAGATTCTAAATACATATTGGAATTGTTAAAGATTCACCATCCGAATTTCTGGAATATATGGAGTAACAGACTGGCTGAATTGTTCCTGTCACTATCAGAAGAAGATCTATAGTTGCTGTGAATAGTTTGGCGCCATATTTAGCTGGAAATGGACTATTTGATTTAGTGGAGAATCTCCTATTTGTGGCAGGTACAATCTTCGCTGCTATACTAACTGCATTGTCAATTTCAGCCTACCGGAACACACACTTGAAAAAACTGCTATATGCTATCATAGCATTTCTTCTATTTGGTATTTTTCTTTTTTATGAGTATTTAGAATATAGTATACCATTAGACAATCCATTTACGGACATTCTGCTGCCTTCTATGGCACTTTCTATTTTAGTGCTATTCTTCTTAGCTATAGTGAAGAAAAGGTAGTCATGATGTATCTAACTATAAGTGATGGAAATGTTGATTAGTGCTCCTTCTCGGCTGTACTGTTACTAATTGGAGCAAACACTTGAATGCGGTGATTGCCTCTATCAACTACAAACATTTTACCTTCAGAATTTATAGCAACATGTTCTGGCTTTGAAAATTGACCGTCGCCTAAAGATAATGGACCAGGTCCATCAGGATCCTTGCAACCTTCACCTGTTGACATTAGACATGGAGTGCCAACTTTACCTAGAAACTTTCCATTGGGATCAAAAATTTGTACTCTGGGATTAGGAGCTCCATCAACAAGATAAAGATGATTTTTAGAGTCTATCCATAGGTGTTCTTGTGGAAGGGAAAACTGGCCATCAGAAGTTCCTACAGTACCCCACTTATTTAGATACTTTCCATTACTATCAAATATTTGAACACCTGGCCTTTCTAACTCATCCACATATACATTGCCCTTTGTATCAAAACCAATCGCATGTGGAAGCTTGAACTGGCCGTTGGCTGTACCCTTAGAGCCCCATTTAGTAATGAATGTGAAATTCTTGTCAAACTTCTCGACCCGATTATTGTACGTATCCGTGACATAGATGTCTCCTGTACGTGGCTCTATTCGAACATCTTCGGGTCTATGGAATTGTCCATTTCCTACACCATCAGAACCGTACTTTGCTAGAAAGGTACCATTGGTATTGAACTTCTGGATTCTTGAATTTTCT
>JAJPIN010000083.1 GCA_021324715.1 Nitrososphaeria archaeon | reverse complement strand
CCGCCCCCATGTCCCAATATGACAGCTGCTCTAAATATTGTAACAGCAGCATTAGATTTTTTTAGAATTTCCCCTACCTCCATTCTACTTCGCATATGCTTGGATAATTCTTGCACTGGTGCATATGTTAAGCCCCCGAGGTAAATCACTCTCGATACTCCAGCTTCATTCACCGCCTTTGCAAAATTTTCTGCAGCATTTCTATCACGCTCTGCGAATTTTTTCCATTCCCTTGACGACCCCTCCATCGAATGGATAAGATAAAATGCAATATCAACACCGGCTAACGCCTTTACTAGCTCAGGATAGTTTTGAACATCAGCTTGTACAAATTCCAAATTGCCTCTATCATCCTGAAAATATCCTGAAAGTAAATTTGCATTTCTTGTCATACACCTTATACTCCAGTTGGTGCTGCCAGGCGAGAGCAGCAACCTTCTAACAAGCCTGCGGCCAATAAATCCACTTGCCCCAGACACTAAGATTCTAATTTGCTTTTGCTTATTTACATCGAAACTGTTACCAGTAGCCGTATCCATTTTTTTTGATTTTAAGTCATTTGTATCCAGCTCGTTTATTACCAGTTTCATCGCACTTGCATCCCTTTAAAGTGGTAGAATCGACTAATTCGACTCAATTCTTGCACCCACAAGCTTTGACGTGGAGAGCTTTACTCCTGTCATTCTGCCCGCCAGTAATCCAAAGACAGCACCAAAGACTAGATGGAATAGTAGTGAGGCTCCCAATACGAGATTATAGAGTCCTGCAAAGTGAGTTGCTATGGAATGCGCATACGGATTGGCCTCTGTGATCATGAATGTATCTAATTTGGGTTGAATACCAAATGTTGCTAATGGAGCGAACAATACTGCCCATAAAGATAACCCTAGCATTAACCCCAGCGTTACTCCCCTTACCATGTCGTATGGGACCAGTTTTCTCCAGAAAACCGCTACTTGTCCAAATATGTTTCCAGCAACAGTACCAGTCAATATATGTAATCCCAATCCAATATTTTGAGCAGAGGCAGGATCGTTAAAACCCAGCGATAATCCTATTACTGCAAAAAAAGTGCCGCTTGGTGTCCCGGATACAAAGTCGATGATTACAAGTAAACCCGAAATTATAGTAGATGATATCAATCCCGCAAGTGTGCAGTATACAATCACCATTTTAGGTGTATTTTCTATTTGTTGTAGTTCCATACCTTTATCGACGTCGCGATGTATTTAAACTAATGCTAACTTTTTCTCCTAGTGCTAACTTTTATTAACATTGCTCTGATACCTAGCTGGATTCAAGATGATAATTAAGTGCAATAGCAAATCTCAAGGTGAAGGGATCTGGAATTTTAACAACTTGGTACCGAACCTTAAAAGGCATCTAGATTGATGTCAATAAAATTTTGAACAATTATTTTTTTGTTACTTAAGCGTGTTATGATATTTGAACCCGCAACAAAAAATATTAAAAAATGCAGATTTTATCACTTGGACGGACATGTTTTTAGTTTTATCCCCTTTACAACGAGTGCGCGTATATTATCGCACAGTTGAAAATGTCTAATTATTATTATTTATCTTGGCATAAAGGGCCAATATTTGGCCCCTGCAGAATTTGATCCTTTTGGAAGGTCAGGAGGCATCATTAGCAACTTTGAGCTCCTTAACGATGTCAAATTGGTCATATTTTGTATAACTACAAATTCCTTCTAAAAATATGGTGTATCGGAAACCCATCACCCTCGGACCCATCATTCTATTCTGTCCATCCCAAGAATGAAATTTGGTTCAGAAATTGCCCCTCTGAAGGTATTGAAGTAAATCTTTTTGTTTATGTCAGAGATATATGTTAACCATGAGTACTAAGTACCCAGACTTATTTTCTAAAGCATTAGAATATCTTGATACTGGTAATTATGATGAAGCCATTACTCAATTAAAGAATATCATAAGTAAGGACGACAATCAATCTGACGCTTGGTATAACCTGGGTCTTGCATATTACAGAAAGGCCGATTACGAAAACTCAATTCGTAGTTATGAAAAAGCGACGAACATAGATAACGAATACTCGGATGCCTGGTATAATTTGGGTATCACTTATCGTGATAGAGCTGGGGCAAATAATAATAACGAGAATGATTTGAAAAACGCCCTTAAGTATTTTGACATGGCTCTTGCAATTGATAAAAACCCGAATTTTTTTGGTAACAAAGGGCTTGTGGAAGAAAAGTTAGGTCTAAAAGAGAACGCAATTCAATCCTATGAAGAATCAACTAAAATTTTTCCTCAAGATGCGTTAAGCTGGTCTTATAAGGGTTATTTGTTATACAACATGAGAAGATATGGAGAAGCTAAGTCGAGTTTCGAGAAAGTAATTGAGCTTGAGCCAAATAATGATTACGCATGGTATTATTTGGGACTCACATGTTACAAGCTCAGTGATTCTAAAAATGCATACAAATCTTTCATGCAAGCATTGAGACTGAATCCCCGCAATGAGGATACCTATGAGCAGATAGGTATTTCATTCGAGTCTTTGGGGATGTCGCGTGAAGCAAAGTATTATTATAAACTCTTTAGAAATATCAAGGGAGAAATACTCGATTTTGATATTACGGGAGGACCACAGGATTTAGTAGTTGACCTTTGGACCTCCGTCGATGAATTAGGTTATGATATATATGCAAACACGATTGCTAAGCTGTTAGTCAGTCTAAAAGAAACTCCCGTAGCGATTAGCATTCAGGCACCATGGGGAGCCGGAAAAACGTCATTAATGCGGATAATCCAAGAAAAGATCGATGTGGACGGAAAAGATGCCTACAAGGCGAAGATTAGAGCGGATCTAAGATATGAAAAGCTAAAGGATCTTAAGAAATTGCTTAAGGGCATTATAAAAAGCTCAAAAAAAGATTCTATAAAAGACAATCACGATACTTCTCATGAAGAACAAATAATCACCGTTGAAAAAAAGACAGATAATAATGAACAAAAAAAATACATCAGTGTTTGGTTTGATCCTTGGGAATACGAAAACACAGACCAGCTGTGGGCAGGTCTAGCAGATAGCATAGTACGAGGGATAATTAATAGAATGTCTCCAGGAAGAAAGGATCTATTTCTGCTACAACTTAATTTGGGTATTTATGATTTTAGCGGTCTCCTTAACTGGATGAGATCCCATATAATATCACAAACTTGGAAAAAATTTCGTCCATGGCTATTCGTTACTGTCGGTGGACTAATAGCCTCTGTCCTATCAATAGCAGCCGGGATGATTTCAACACATCCTCATCTATATGGTGCGGGTATCGCCGGAATTGCTTTAACTCTACTTCAATCAGGAGTAAATTTCTTTAGAAATAATGATGAAATGGAAAATCTTGCCGCAAGTTTTTCTTTGGACGAATACCTGAAGGTTCCTGACTATTCGGCAGAATTAGGTAAGACCCACGAAGCTATGGAAGATATCAGAAGGATAATTAGATCAATTCCTGATGAATACAAGCCTTTAATTATATTTGTAGATGACTTGGACAGATGCTTTCCGAATAGCATTGCCAAGCTCTTTGAAGGGGTTAATCAATTTATCTCAAGTAACTTCAAAGACTGCATATTCATCTTAGGAATGGACAATCAAGTCGTCGCATCGGCATTAGACGTTATATATAACGATATAATTGAAAAACTGCCTGAATACTTACTTCAATCACAACTTGGATGGAGTTATTTGGAAAAGTTCATTCAGCTCCCTATTTTAATACCTCCGACTAATCAAGTAAAGTTCAGAAAGTACATACAGAGCCTGATTTCAGGTAAGGGGCCTGTCCGCACTGTAGAAGACGCGCATAAAAACAATAGAATTCCCTTCGAAAGTAACACATTTAGAAATATAAATGATACAAGTAATCACGATGCTGATGCTGAAAGACTGGCATATGCTGCCTACATTTTTTCTAACAATCCCAGGAACGTGAAGCGATTTATTAATTTAGTAACGTATTACTCAAATTTGCGTAATGAAATTGAACGAATCGTACCTGATACAGAACTACCAACCTACGATCAGATAAGACGTTGGATAATTTTGATTTTGAAATGGCCTTCATTAGCCCAGTGGCTTTACTGGTCACAGGATCCTCTTTCTTACAGTATATCATCTGATGCATTGACTTCTCCATCATTTAGGCTAAAACAACTTGAAACGCTAGCATTGGACTCAAAGAGTCAAGATGATTGGGTAGATAAAATATCAAAACAGTTTGGCTTTGAGAGCCACAAAAACATACCTTGGATTGCAGATCATAATGTGCGTGAATTTTTTATAGACGAGAAAAATCAAAAAGTAGCATTTAAAATTTCTGACGGAGCCGGCCTAGGAATTTATTGACCAAAAAATTGGTCATGCAATTCCTTGTTACTAATTTTGATCGCTATGATTTAAGCTCATGTGATGTTATTTAATATGGAAACGTGCATAACAGATGGTCTAGTGCGTGTTGACATTAAAATAGCATATGTTTTTCCGTTTTTACTAACTAAGAATGACTTCATACTAGTTCAGAATACCTTCTTGTCTAAGGTTGGAATGAAGTTTAAGGAACTATAACCAGAAATATCAGGATAAGCATTGTTTAAATGTCTGCTAGTTCTTTCCACCACATCTGAGCACAATGGAAGGGATGAATCTGGAATTTCAGATAGATCGTAATTTATATTTCTAAATTTCTTAAACTTATAACCTTACATAATAATAGAATAGGTATCGAAATTAATATCATTTTTTGTTCCTATAGTAAAATTCTACTACTTTATTGTCCAGTGTATCCCGTTCTAGAGTCTTTATAAATGAGCTCGGTCTAGCTTAACTATTGTCAT
>JAJPIN010000277.1 GCA_021324715.1 Nitrososphaeria archaeon | reverse complement strand
ATCCGTTAATTCTTTTTTATATGTACAGTAAGAACAAGTATCTCTACAGAGATTAATCAAATTTATGAAAACCTTTCTAGAATAAGTGATAGGACCTTTTTTGCAATTGTCCCTTAGGGCTTTCGCTATTATACCGAACGATTTTTTGTCATATTTTTTCATTAGCTCAAAAATCTCTTCTTTTGTAACGGGAAAATTCTCAATTCTACTTGTAATTTCTTTAGCAGATGCCAGGTCTATTCCATTTAGTTGAGTTTTCAATGTCCTCTTATTATTGATGATTGTTATTATTAATAATTTGTTCCAATATTATTTTATTTGGTTTAACAAATAGCTTCAACAGCGTTAAATCAAATCGCAAAAAAATTCCCATCATAATTATCCCTGGATTTTCCAATCGTCTCACGCTAGTTTATAAGTGAAATGGATGCTGTTTTGAACCTACATAATAACTTCTTTCGCGCCATTTTACTACCTTATTTCTTTTTGGATCAAAAGCAGAAACTAAGAAACAAAGTGTTATTACAGTGCAACCCAATGCAAAGCCAAGACCATAAATGGATTTTTGTAAAAGACCGAAATGAGATTGGATGACAGTGCAGGCTAGTAAGAGAAAAATTGTTACTATGTTGACAATTAACAGTAGTAATGAAAGTGGATTATCCCAGTAATTATGGAAGGAAAATGGCAAAATTAGAAACGGTTCCAGCAAAATAAAAAAGATAAATGCCGTAACCATAATTGCTGATTTCTTCTGTTGTTTATGTAATGGAATTATTATCCGGCGCAAGCCATGCCATAATGAACGCGGATCTCGTGCCCATGATGCCTCTATATAATTCTCACCCCTCACTAACTTTAGTTTCATTTTTTGTTCTTTTACTCTGCGTCCTAGCGCTCCGTCCTCAACTAACTCTTGACGAACCTTCTCATGTGTACCAATCTTTTCATAATTTTCTTTAGATATAATATAAAAACTTCCGAAAAAATATCCGATCTTATTCTTTGGATTATTTACCCTAAGTGGCGAATATCTTGAATGAAGAAAGACGGATAATACTGGTAATGTGCATTTTGTAATTATATCGTAGCAAATGAGCTTTGGCACTAGTGAAAGTGCATCAATCCCATCATGTATCATTGTATTAACAGCAGATGACAATGAATCCTTTTTGTGTATGGTATCTGCATCAGTAAACAAAAGAATTTCTCCAGATGATTTTTGATATCCTTGAAAGCAAGCCCAATTCTTTCCAATCCAACCGTCTGGCATAGGCGGAGCCTTTACTGGTATCAATTTATGATTTTTTTCCGATATTCTTGAAATAATTGATAATGTCTTATCTGTTGATGAATCGTCGACAGCGATTACTTCATAATTGCCATAATCTTGCGACAGCAACGACTGTAAACAATTGAATATGACACCTTCTTCATTCCTTGCCGGTACTATAATACTAACTTTAGGTTTTGATTTTATTTTATATTTCGCAGACCACTCTAATTTTGGTGACATTGAAATTGACCACGTAACTAAAACAAGAAAATATATCCAACTAGCTAGGACACCAATATTGATTGCCAGTATGAAACCAACTAGTGCTAGGAATATCAATTGGTACCTTTGTTTTAATCGAAATATAGACTATACGTTTGTGGCCAGATGATGATTCAGACACGTATATTAGTTCGGAGATTTGACCTTGCTGTTAAATTGCCCTTTTATCTGTTATTGGAAAATGAATCAGACCCCTAAGATCTGCTTTAGTAACGCCCTATAGTCTACATTTTGCTTGGTACTACCCGGGGCAGGTAATTCAAAAATTAATGGAATTGGACGATTGGCTCTAATATTTGTGAGCTGAGTTCGAATATCCTTACCAATGTCTTCACTTATTAGAACAAGTCCTACGTCGCTAACGTTATCTAAGCTGTTGATGTGCTCAAGAGCTTCTGTTGCAGATTCTACTTTAATGCCTTCAACGCCGGCAAGTTGAAAGCTTGTTACAAAAATTCTACTTCCAACAGCCATTATTCTCAATTTGTCTTAAACACGTAATCCCTTGGTTCTTTTTAATCCTTTGTATAATAAATTTTCACAGACGGAATTCAAACCATTTTTACATTACAGATAAATCATGGCTTTTTATCCCTTTCAACATTGACTGATAATAAAGATTTAAGGTTATTGTACGTATTACTTGATGGGATCGGTGATCTTCCAAATCCTGCCATGAATGGCCAAACTCCACTGGAGGCTGCTAAAACTCCAAATATTGATTCACTCGCGAGAAAAGGGAAAATGGGTCAGGTGATAAGCGTAGGTAGGGGGATATCACCACAATCAGATATCGCGGTGTTCAATATGCTTGGTTATGATTTTCAGGGAAAAAAATATGCTGGAAGGGGGATCGTAGAAATAATTGGCTGTGGAGTAGATTTCCGCGAAGGGGACCTAGCCTTAAGAGGTAATTTTGCAACATTAGATAGTAATAGAATAATCGATAGGCGCGCGGGTCGTGATATTGTCAAGGAAGAAGCAGAAAGTGTCTGTAAATTTTTAGTAGACCATCTGCGATTTGATGATCCAGATGTGTCAGTTGAGGTAACCCCCACTATCTCCCACCGTGTTATAATTAAGTTTAGACATAAGAGTAGATACCTCTCCGATAAAATTACTAATACAGATCCAGCATATGGTAAATTAAATGGTATAGGTATCGCCAAAACCGATGTCGAATCTATGTTTGTTCAAGAGTCTCAATCAGAGGACAATTCTGAATCATCGATGTTGTCAGCAAAAATTGTCAATGAATTTACTCGTAAGTCTATTACTCTATTGAGAGAGCATCCAGTAAATCTCGGTCGGATTTCAAACAATAAAAAACCAATGAATGTAATATTGTTGCGAGATGCTGGCAATAGCGTTCCCTCTCTTCAACCGATTAATGAAAAGTTTGGAATTACTACTTCTTGTCTGGTAGATATGCCTGTTGAAATCGGTATAGCTAAAATACTTGGAATGGAACTTTTCAGTTCGCAAAAAATTGATGATTATAAACAAAAAGCAAAGGAGGTTGCAGAAATTATTAAATCATATAACCTAGTTTATGTTCACATTAAAGGACCTGATGAATATGGGCACGATGGCGATGCTTTAGGTAAAAAATCTAATATTGAATTAATAGATAAAGACTTTTTTGGTATGTTTTTTAAATTGGTAACAAAACAGCCTATAGTGGTTATTTCAGGGGATCATTCCACTCCTTGTATTAGAAAGTCACATACTGATGATCCAATTCCACTATTAGTATCAGGGAACGGTATCACAAGTGATGGGAGTCGACGCTTTACAGAATCATGGGCAAGCAAAGGATCAATAGGAACACTAAAAGGATCACAAGTAATTTCATTAATATTAAATATGATAAGTAAACAATAGAAGTGACAGGATTCTAATTTTATTTAGATATTATTGTTGGGTTCCTGTCAAGATAATCTTGCATTGTTCGCATACTTTTTCATCAATATTTCTTTCAAGACTATGATGTGCATCACATATGATAAGTGAATAACGCATATAATTGCAGAGCGCAATAAATTTCGACAACGTTTTTGCAGTGTATGCTTTATTGGTAGAAAGGTCTGCGCTTATTTCCTTTATCATACTCATGATTTCGCTCAGTGACGTAAGTTTTGATATAATTTCATTATCGCCACGCGTACCCCTTAAGTAATTGCTTACTGCTGCCTGAGTAATCCCAAGCATCCTAGCCACCTCATCCTCCTTAAGTCCTTTTTCAACTACTAATTCCTTTGATAATATTGCCCTTACCGCCGGTATTAGTAGTTTGGATTCAATTTCTGCTGGAAGTAGCATTAGGTGAGCCTAAATATGTCTTCTTAAATATATATAGTTTCTTTTGACTGATTGGAGGTTGAGGTGAATTATCTGACATATTGCATTAATGATAATACTTGAATGAGATTATTGAATCTTAATTCATATTCGATGAACCCTTGATGTTATTGAAAATTGAATGTACTTTTAATCTCCATATTTTGGCGCAATGTGTGACCAATTAAAATTTGGATTAAAAACTACATTTATTAATACTCCTTAATATTATTGATTAGATCTTGCAAAAATTCGACGATCTAGATATGAAAATATTATCCGAACTATGTAAGAATGCTAATATTTCAGTGCCCCGACTGAGTAAATTACTATCTACAAATTCGTCAGTTTTGTATAGTAGAATCAAGCGACTGTACAAAAGAAATTTGATCCAGAAATCTACAATTATCGTGAATGAACCTCTTTTAGGAATAAATGTCAAGGCTGTGGTTGGAATTAATAGGGACCCAAAATTAAAAGGAGAAATTCATGCTGCATTATTGAAAATATTTCAAGTAATATCTATATCAGAAGTCACTGGTAGGTTCGATATCTTGGTAACTATCAGTGCGACTACTCTCGAAGAACTTCATAATGTTGTTATAAAGCAAATTGGGAAAATCGAAGGAGTTCAAAATACCGAAACATTTGTAGAGATGCAAAGGACAGAGAAGGAACGCATTTTTACTGCCTAATACAGCCGATCATGTGTTGAGATTGGCAAAAAACTGCTCTTAATAAACGCGTATTATATCATGTCGCAGTATCACATTGAAAATATTTCCAAATCATCATAATTTATTATATTATTGATTCAGATTATTTATTATTCTAATATCACACGCTATGCCGCTGGTCAAAGATCAATAGATGAAAGTTTATTTCTAAAGCATTTTACGTTTATACCATATTACAAAACTCAAACGGGATTATCACTGAAGGTAATTTTGTTGTTTGGATGCTGCAAAAGATGTTTTTTTCATGCTCCAGATACTTTATAGTACTTTTCTGTCGAATTCGCCATTGTTGTCCATATAGATAGATTCAAATAATCGTATAAAGGATAAAAAATACCTTTTTGTCCATTGTGCAACCCTTTTTCTCTATGGTGCAACAAAAAATTATATCAATAATTCAAGTATTAAAACTCGCAAAGAAAACTAGCAAAGATGACTACATGACACACCTCAGGTTGGTACTTTTAGGCATTGCCATCGTTGGTGGAATAGGTTTCATGATAAAATTGATAGCGGAATTTCTGACATTTTCCAGTAAACATTAGATAGTTCTGTACTAACTTCCTAAATTTCGAATAATATTAATCTCCAATGCCTAATAGAGCTTTACGTTATTTACGTTGAAAAAAATTATAGGAACTCTTGGATCTCACTGTTCGCTTCAGGTTTTAAAAGGAGCAAAGGATGAAGGTTTTGAGACATTACTGATAACGCAAAAAAAGAGGTATCATGTATACAAAAGATTTGGATTTATTGATCATGTGATGTTAGTTGACAATTTTCGGGATATTTTGGAGCCAGATATTCAAAACAGATTGAACGAATTGGCTTGTATACTCATACCTCACGGAACTTTAATTTCATCTTTAAGCCCCGATGAAATTGAAAGTATTAAAGTACCTGTTTTTGGTAACAAACTTATATTAAGATGGGAAGCCGATAGAAATCTTAAACAAGAACTGATGTTAGAATCAAAATTGCAAATACCTAAAACGATAAAATCCAAAAGAGAAATAAGTGATCTTTGCATTGTGAAATTACATGGGGCTGCTGGTGGCAAAGGATATTTTCTTACATCCGATCAGAAGGGTTTTGAGGAAGGATTCAGCAAACTCGTAAAAGATAAGATAGTTACTAATGAAAATCAGCTATATATTCAGGAATATGTAAGGGGAGTTCCTGTCTTCCTTCATTTCTTTTATTCTCCAATATCAAAAGATATAGAATTCATGGGTGTAGACAGGCGGTATGAATCTGATATTGATGGTATATCACGCATCCCATCAAAACATCAATTCAATGTCTCAATAGAACCTACATACAACGTAATAGGGAATATGCCTCTAGTTCTCAGAGAATCACTTCTTGAGGGGGTGTACGAAATGGGCGAGAATTTTGTACAGGCTTCTGAAAGACTAGTACCTCCTGGAATTCCTGGACCTTTTTGTTTGGAAGGTGTATATACTAAGGACGCAATGTTCATTACTTTTGAATTTTCTGCAAGAATTGTTGCTGGAACAAATCTCTATGTTTCTGGATCACAATACTCTGATTATTTGTTCAAAAATGGAATGAGTATGGGCAGAAGAATTGCACTGGAAATAAAAAAAGCCATCAATAAAGGAAAATTAGGTGCGGTTCTTACCTAATTTGCTGTATGATTCATGACTCATGACGAAATAAGTATTGAACAATACTTATTAGGTAATTAAATCGACAGAATTAATCAATCCATATATAGGATTTTTCAAAAAGTGTTCTTCGGACTTTTTATCTTTGATTTCCATCATTATTATTTTTTCATTTATAAGTGAAACTTTTATAGGAACAGCCTCCCATTCCAAGACCCCATTGGTATAAATATCGACATCACAATTAAAACCTGCAGTATTATTACTTTTATTCTTAAACAAAATCCCCTGTTTGTTTTGCTCTTGAGAGATTAAATGAGTTGGACGCGGCTTATAAACAATAGTGTGAAAGTGAATATCGCGTCCGTTGTTATCAATCATTGTGAAATTGCTTTTGAAATAGGTTACATTATCATTGAACACATCCAGCCTCCATTTTCCACCCAAAAGATATTTTGAAGAATGATTTGTGTTGATATCTATGGTGGACGGTATTGTGCTGTTGGACATATCTTGCGAGAACAAAATGGTGTTTATTGTTCCCTCAGCATTAAAAGATCCATTTGTTGACTCGTTATAAAAATCTGTACGACTAGTAACAGAGACTTGCCCATAAATATATGAACCTAAAGTTTTGTACTCGTGCATAAAAATTAATCCAATGCAAAATACCAATGGAACAAAAATAATGATGGAAAATACATACCAATATCGAATTAGTATCATTACTCAAAATTAGAAATTCAACATAACTTAAATTTTACTTCAGACAACCACTACACTAAAGAAAGTTGCGAAATTTTCGGTTAATTTAAAAAATAGATTTCATTATTGCTCTACTAACCAATAATATTAATATACTGTCCGAAAATCAGAAGGACTAATGTATCAGGTTTCCATGGGCGATTCTGGCATAACAGTAGATAACAAAAATAAAAAAATAGCTCTCGATCCAAATAAACAGCCCGATTCTGATTTAATTTTTATTTCACATGCACACACAGATCATTTATATCGATGTGCTAAATACAATGGTGAAAAGATTATCTCCTCAAAAATAACTCATAAAATTGCGATGCATCGCGGGTATAAATACGGCGATCTGTATGAAGAACATAATTTCAGATTACTGGATTCAGGACATATTCTTGGTTCGAATGGACTCTTTGTTGACGATGAATTGTACTATACGGGTGATATTTCAATAAGAAAAAGAGCGTTTATGAAACCGGCAGTTATACCAAAGGCAAGAATTCTCATAATCGAATCTACGTTTGGGCATCCTGACTACATTTTTCCAAAATTTGAAACCATCATACATAAAGCCAATTTAATAATTTCAGAAATGTATCATCAAGGTATACCAGTTATTTTGCTCGGATACACTCTGGGCAAGGCACAAATTTTAACAAATGTTTTTAGACATTGGAAACCATTAATAATACACGATTCAATTCATGAGATGAACAAACTTTATTCAGAATTTGGTATTAGTATGGACGATTATGTTACTTACTCTGATGCAGAAAAAACCAATAAATTGTCCTCTCATCGACCTTGGTTACTCATAGCACCTCTTGCCTCATGTAAGAATGGGCTTCTAAACCATATGAAGAAAAAATATGGCGCACTTTCTATCGGATTCAGTGGATGGGCTGTAAAACCATATTACAAGTACGCACTGGGACTAGATTATTGCTTTCCCCTAAGCGACCACTGTGATTACAACGATTTAATTACAGTAGTCAGAAAATGCAATCCCGAAAAAATCTACACTTTTCACGGATTTGCTGAACAATTCGCAGAAAGCCTGCGGTTACTGGGTTATGATGCAAATTCACTTGTTCATAAAAGAGGAAATAGCGAGAAAACTTACAAGAAACTCGACGCCTTTTTTAGTAAATCGAAATCTTGAACGTACTTAACACAGGGTGAAACTCCCTAATTGATATTTGGTAACAACAAGTACTGTTTATTTTTCCTGTTCTCTAAAATATGGAATTACTTTTTTACCAAATAACTCTATGTTTTTGAAATATCCGTCTCCCCAGAATCTAATTATAAAATGGTTTGTTCCTGCTTCAATGAATCGTTCTAACATTTCTATCACGTCATCAGGTCTACCAACACCTATTGCACTCCTTGCCACATCGTCTGGGATTTGCATGGCAGCCTTTTTCATTTGCTCCATTAATTCTGGTTTATTCATTGCGTATTCTGTAAAGTATCTTCGGAAATCAAATTCTGAATCTTGTTGGATATTATGAACCTTCAATAATTCTGGCTTGTACAAACTAACCTTGACTGCGTTCTTCATCTTGTTCCATGCTTCTTCGCCATCATCAGTAAAATATACATCTACATCATTTGCAAATTGATAGTTGCTTATTTCTCTCCCGATTCTTTTCGCATGATCTTTAATTATGTCTGCATGATGTTTAAACAATGCAGGAGTATATCCTATTGGTATCCAGCCATCTCCATAGATGGCGCATAACTCTAGAGTTTTTGGCGCTCCTGCCGCAATGTACACGGGTGGCCTTGGTTTTCTAATACTTTTAGCCTGTAAACACGCGTTAATGAGTTTATAGTATTCTCCATTATAATTTACCCGATTATCGGGATCGGAATCAAATAGAGCTTCAATAACTTCCAATTGCTCCCTGAACTTTGTTACAGGCTTTTTGAATTCTATCCCAAAATCCACAACATTTTGGGCTTCTCCTGCACCGATACCCAAAATTGCTCTGCCATTAGTCAGTCTATCCAAGGTAATTGATGAAAGCGCAATAGTTGAAGGATGTCTTCTAATTGCATCAGTCACACAGGTACCTAATTCAACATTCTTGGTAACTGCACCGATCGCTGCAAGTAATAACCAAGCATCATTTACAACTGCATTTTTCCATTGTGGTACGTTAGAATGATCCATAGACCATATTGAATCGAAATCAAGTCTATCCGCAATTTGACAAGCTGTCATTATTTGAATTTCATCCAGACCGAGTCTAGCAATATTTAATCCTTGGGTAAAACCAAATTTGGTCCTCATTTTGTAATGAAATTATGCATATCATATAGATATATAAGGTTTGGATCATCCAAAGTAATTACTTATTCACTTATCTGACAGGATTTCCCACAATCTTTTGATATAACTAAAATTCAAATGTATATAAAATGGCGTTATATAGTAAAACAATGTGATTTTCGAACTCTCTAAAAACTCAAGACATGGTGATAATGATTTAATATCTGTAAAACTGATAATTAAAGGGAAAGTTCAAGGAGTTTATTTTAGGGCAAATATGCAAAAAGTTGCAAAGCAAAATTCTGTTGTTGGATGGGTAAGAAATTTGCCAGACGGAAACGTCGAAGCTTTGCTTGAAGGATATCAGGCGAATGTTAATCATGTTGTGGAATGGAGTAAGATTGGACCTGAGAACGCAAAGGTCAATGATGTAACAGTCGACTTTAAAGAATATACTGGAAAATATGGAGATTTTCTAATTCAACATGACGAAGCTTAAGAATGCTGTTGTTTAATTTTAGTTTGGAGTAAGAATTCAGTATACATCGGAGTCAATTTTTCGACAACAATTACTATAATGAGAATATGTAGAACATGCTCAGGGGAATAACTCAGCTTAGTTTTTTTGTATATGTTCATAATAGACACCAGTTATCATGAGAACTTTCTTTTTTTGGGCTTCTATTCTGAACATACACAAAATCCTATATATCTGGAACACTTGTTTTGCATGGCATGTTTATAGCCAAAAGTAAGATCGCATTAACGCAAACTCTTCTCATTGCTTACCTGACGGGTATTCTTTGGTTAAGAAGAAATCCATTATCTTTAATTTTTTCTGCTATAAGTCCATTTTCCCTGTTATTTATTTTGTTTATTGTGAGCGATGGCAAATATTTGCCATTCTCTATTACAGGCAGTTTGGTTATGGCAATAGTTGGATATGGATTATCGCTAGGCCAAGATATCTCCTTTTATAAAAATGAATACAAAATTCAGGATGTCTTTGTTGCTTCACCTGTTTCTCCAATTACTTACATGGTCGGATTGGCACTTTCTCAGATACTATTCGGATTGCCGGCATTAGTGGTATTGATGTCATTGGCAGCTTTGTTTCTCTCATCTTCGCTTTATATACCATTATTGCTTGCCGCGACATTCCTTTTATGGGCTTCAATGTCATCTATGGGATTTTTTCTTTCATCCCATATGCTACACATGAGGAACGTTTCACAAATAATATCATTTGTTAACGTAATTCTCTCAATCTTGCCTCCAGTTTTTTACAGTATCGAGAGATTGCCTATCTTGTTTCAATATGTCTCTTATCTAGTCCCGACTACTCACGCATCTCTAATTATACAGAGTACAATGGGACTAGCGACGCCAAAAGGATGGTCAATTGAATTCGGATTCTTGGTGCTGGGATTATATATGGTAGCCTTTGTGTTTTTAGCTAAAGTAAAGGCTTTGTGGCGTGAAAGTTAATATTGCTAATAATGTTAATTTCTCATATTTGGAATGTTTCTAGTGTTGAATATTGTGAAGCTGCCACAATGATTGCTACCAAATTAATTAATGATGATTTTGTAAGTAAACACCAAATAATTTAGGAATTAGTACAGAGTAAGTTATAGTTCATGTGTATACTATAGATTATGTTTATCTGAGATATTATGTTTCTTTATAATGTACCATCTATAATAAAGTATTTTGATATAGAAAATCCATAAAACAAAATGATTTTATTAAGCACATGGAAATTAATGACGACGTGTAAATCAGAATAACAAATAATCGAAGATAACAATAATACCTAAAAAGTATCGCGAACCGTTTAATACGGATTTAGATGGAATTTTCCAAAAGGATAAATCTAGTTAGAGTAAGTTTGATAAATTATGGCCACGGAGGAGCTATTCATCAGTGTAGTTATCATTTTGGTAGCTACACGAATACTAGGTGAGTTTTCCCAAAGATTTCGTATGCCTCCGCTAGTTGGGGAACTAGCTGCAGGAATAATAATTGGGCCTTATGTTTTAAAATTAGTAACTCCTAGCGCCAGTTTGAATGTAATTTCAGACTTGGCTGTTTTCTTTCTCATGCTATTAGCAGGATTGCAGATGGATCCTAGAGAAATAAGAAAGGCCGGACTCCGCGCAGGAATTTTATCAGCAATTGCATTTTCAATACCTTACATAGGTGGCTTTGCAATAGCCTATGTCTTCGGACTTGGTTTAGTTCAATCTATGTTCGTTGGATTGTTATTATCAATAACAGCTGTCCCAGTAACCACTATTGTTCTGATGCAATTCGGGCTATTGGAAACAAGATTAGGCAATACTATTATTACTGCTGCTGTAATCAACGATATTTTTTCCCTTGTGCTATTATCAATTGTGTTATCCCTAAACGAAACCAGTGGTGTACCTGTGAATATAATGGAGCAGACGATAAATACTATAATTAAGGTTTCGCTATTTATCGGTGGAATATTTCTTGTAGATATACTATTTAGAAAAGCAAAGTTTTGGTTTCAACGGCGGGGTGCTTACTTTTTTGAAAAACTACAAACGAAAGAAGCAGCCTTTGGAATATTATTAATTTCTACCATCATGGTATCGGTTATCGCCCAGGTAGTAATTGGCTTGCATTTTATAATAGGTACCTTTTTTTCAGGACTTATAGTATACAAAGAAATAATAAGGAAGGAAAATTTTGAGAGAGTTTACGGAATAATATCTGCAATAACATTCGGATTTTTTGCACCTATATTTTTTGCCGTAATAGGAATCAATATCAATATGGATTCCATCGTCCATAATATTCCGTTATTCATAATTCTTGGAATTGTGGCCGTTGTCACCAAAGTAGGTGGAGGTTATATTGGTTCGAGGCTAATTAAGTTCTCAAAGGACGAAAGTTTAGCCATCGCTTTTATCATGAACGGAAGAGGAATGGTTGAATTAGTCATAGCAGCTATAGGGCTTTCTTCCGGTGTTATTGATATTACTATATTCTCTATAACAGTAACAATTGGCTGGATTACAACAATCATGGCGCCAATATTATCAAGACCTTACGTGATGAAAATCAAGTCTCAAACAACAAATTAACCCACTCTATAATTTTGAGTGTTACTTGTTGTCAGTATCGTCAGTCAAGCCTATCCATCCGTATCCTTTAACTTCCAATTCTTCGGATAGCTCCTTTCCCCCAGATTTTATAATCCGCCCTTTTGACATGACATGTACCTTATCAAGTTTAGATAAGTACCTTAGAATTCTTGCGTAGTGCGTTATTATCAATACTCCTGCCCCGTTTGATATTAGTATGTTTATAGCCTCCGCTACTGCTTGTATCGCATCAATATCCAATCCAGAATCCGGTTCATCAAGTATGGCGATTATTGGTTTCAGTACAAGCATCTGCATTACTTCAGATCTTTTTTTCTCTCCTCCAGAAAAACCTTCATTCAAATATCTGCTTAAAAAAGTTGTTTGAAGACCTACATTGTCTAGATTCTTTTTGAGGTACTCGTGAAATTCCTTAACAGTCAAAAATACCTCTCTGTTCTCTTGTTTTCCACTCAGACTTTTATTGAGTATATTGTATGCGTTCCTCAAAAAATGGCTATAACCCACTCCTGGAATTTCTGTAGGATATTGAAATCCTAAGAATAGGCCTCTTTTAGCCCTTTCTTCGGTAGTCAATTTAAGTATGTTTTCTCCGTCGACTACAATACTTCCAGATGTAACAGAATACTTTGGATGACCCATTATAACGTTTGCTAGAGTGCTTTTACCAGAGCCATTTGGACCCATGATAGCATGAACCTGGCCTCTGTCTATTTCAAAGCAAAGGTTATCAAGTATTTCCTTACCATTAATGTTTGCAGACAGATTGTGTATATCTAAAAAGACCACAAATTCTTTGTTTTCCAAACATAATATAAATATTAAGATACTTTCTTCAAAATTTAAATTATTCATCTTATATTTTATAGTAATTTGTCAAGGGGACTGTTCATAGGTAGGTTTCAACCATTCCACATGGGACATATTGCAGCGATTAAATATGCCTTCTCAAAGTTTGACGAGCTGATAATTGTTATTGGTAGTTCTCAGGCAAGTTATGAGCCTGAGAATCCATTTACAGGTGGAGAAAGATTATCTATGATAAAGGACTCGCTAAATGCTGATTCAAAAATAGATTGCAAAAAAACCTTGATAATTCCAATTCCTGATACAAATGCCCATTCAACGTGGACTCATAGTGTTGATACGCTGGTACCACAATATGATGCAGTACTTACAAATAATGATTTTACAGGCTACCTTTTCAATCAACGAAACATTCCTGTCTTAGAACCAAAATTACTAAATCGAGACGATCTTTCAGGGACAGAAATTAGAAGGCGAATGGTGAATAATATTAAGTGGGACCATCTTGTTCCCAAACAAGTGCTAGACATTATAGAAAGAATTAACGGTGTAGAACGCATGAAAAAAATATCGAATTTCACACATCAACACGGAATCTAGCTCCCGAGCGCTTACTAGGTTTTTTTAATTGCTTAGAATCTAATTTAGGAAATAGATTGCTTATGGATATTGATATATAACTCAAAAACGAGAACAAAATAATTGAAGGTGCATTCTTTATCAAAGAGAGAAATACATGATGTCACAAACCATATTATTAAAAATTGGCCAACAAATTCTATTGGTTCTGTTAAGAATATGCAAGCCTACGTCATAGATGGGAATAAACGCCTTCTCGTAGCTGACAGTTTGTTAGCGATACAATTGGCACCCGATCTCATCATTCCACACCTGGCCCATCATGATTTATTGAATCATTTTGCGTCAGTACAGGTTGATATGAACGCAGTCAAATTTGTATGCAATGGTGCCAATATAATGAGACCTGGCATCACTGAATTTGGTACATTCAAGGAATCTGAAATAGTATTAGTAAAAGATCAAATCCACAATAAAGAGCTTGCCGTATGTTTGTCGCGAATAGATGATGTGAATGCAAGGGCAATGAAGAATGGAGTAGTTCTGAATAACATGCATCACGTAGGAGATACATACTGGGAGATGAAAAAAACTATCAGAATCTGAGGATTAGATCAGAAAAAGGATTGGTAGCTTAAAAAATGATATACAAAGTTAGAGACCGATGGATTCTTCTTCAATTCCCTTACTTGTTATTGTAAGTATATCAATTCCATCACCACTTGCTGAGTCTCGTTGTATGGACGATTTAATTGCTCTAATAGCAAGCTTCTTTGATGCATCTTCTGTCATATCTTTCTTATACTCAGAATCAATTAGTCCCAAAGCTAATTCTGCACCGGTACCTACTGCTGCATATTTGTCGGGGAGAAGTGAGCCTAACGGGTCCAAAGTGTAAATTTCAGGTATAGTATTTACACCACCAACAATTACCTGCGTCAGTAAAGGGAAAAACCTTCTTTCAAACATAATGACTGACATTAATTTGGCAACGGAATTCGTCGCTACTTCCCTCCTTGTTTCTAGTTTTCTTATTTTTGCAAGCGCCCCGACCTGTCTTGTCAAAACTTGCATATCAGCAACCATTCCTGCACAAGCACTAGCAACTTGATCCGTTATTGGAAATATTTTCCTAGTATTTTTATTTACTACAAAGTTTCCATATGAAATACGCTTCTCAGCTGCAAGAATAATACCTTCTTGATAAGTTAACCCTATAGCGGTAGCACCAGGCATAAATTGAAAGGCCATATGATTGGATAGTAGTGAATGTAGTTAGATTTAGTCGTTTCGTCGGTTTGTTTGACTCCTCATCTAGCAATCAATCAAGGTGCTTTAGATAAGAATGTATCATGAATCCTAATTGCCTCTGAAACCAACCTGTTTTGTAGCTCTAATGCTTCCTTTCCTTCAGGATGTCTTGATTCAGCTACAGCTTGTGCTACAATATTCATTATATGTCTTAAAAGGAACTCATCGCCCCTTGATGACTCTGCCTTATAAGTCGGATTTGCCTTGTTTACAAACACTACATTTTCACTTACGAAGCTATACCTAGAATCAGACTCGTCTTCATAAGGTATGATCTTGTATCCGATTTTTTTTAATGCAAAAGTTTTCTTAATGAGTGGTTTTCTTATCTGGGTTGTTACTGTTACATTTTCGTAATTTCTATTTTCCACATCTTGTTCACTGGATAGATAATTAGGCAAAGTCGTATCTGCAATTGTTGCAGTTTGTAGATTACCTCCATTCTCACTTACTGTATTTCTAGATCTTTTGATTTCATTTCTAGTAATGTCATTGTATTCATCATCTATTGATTTATCGAACAGGTTATCTTCTGCAGGTAGAGAAGATGGTTTATTACTAGGTTTTGATACTATTTTCTTGGTTTCTACTATTTCGTATCCCTCTATTTCTTCGTATGGCTCTAGGGTTTCAATTACCGCTTGACCTAGAACTTTGTCAATTTGTTTGTAAATCTTTGATTCCTCGCGGGTGACTAGAACATCTTCATAGAGACTTAGGCTGGGAATGACTGTATCATTTATAAATTTCTTTAAATTAGTTGAAAATCGCTCATATTCTTTATCCTCTATTATAGCGGATTTATCTGCAAATCTAGATGTCAATGAATCACATCTTACAAATCCAGTGACCTTCGGAATTTTGTTATCAAAACCAAATAAAGTCCTCATAACTATATGACCACCTACCATAACCGCAATACCCTTCTCATCTTCAGTTAAAGGTCTACGGGCTACAGTAATCTCGCCGACAATGTTACCGTTATCGAGGCTTAATGGTATTTTGTGTCCCTGTATCTCAGGTACCTTTATCAATTCAGCATTAGAATAGTTCCATTCTTTAAAATTGGTTGATTTTTTTATATATACCTCAAAAAGAGGATGCCTGAGCACTGCCAATTTTCTAATTTCCTTTATTAAACGTAATTCATCTACAAGAGACTTTGCATCACTAACAATTATTTCAGTTCCATCTCGGGATAAGCCAGGCTCCTTAGTCTCGTGTAAGTCAGATTTACCTGTAAACAGTGCATCAAGTGATTTTGTATCTATCAAAAATGATTTGTGGTAGTTACCCTTTCGGGTTCTAATTTTCATCTTTTCGAATGACGTAAGAAATGAGAGTCTGCCAGTACCATATCTACCTGTCCTAACCCTTCTTAATTTGGGTGAAATTGAATCATCTTTCTTATGGGGGGAGCCAAGTAACAAGAACTTTTGAATCTCAATTTCATCCATCCCTGCATTATCCTCTATTGCTACGGAATAATCATCAAGTATAGTTATCAAAACCTTTGTCGCGTCTTCGTCAAAAGCATTTTCAATCAATTCCTTAATGACGTCAGCGGGGGAAACCCATGTCTTTGTAGCAAATTCTTTAAAGAAGGATGGGTGCACCTTTAAAGCAATTGTCATAATTAGTATGTTTTAATCTCTCACCTTTATCTATTACTAGTAAGCACTTATTTCTTTTCTCATAGAACTAGTTCTTAAAAAACTAAAAACAAATTATCGAAAAACTGCTGATATACTGGAAAATAAATATCATGGACGCGAAATAGGAGGTTCTATTAGTTATGCTAAAAATTTGCAGTCGGTAAAAATTCAACGATGCCAAGTATCAAATGAGGTTTTGATGGAGTGGGCGTTGTTGTTAACCATATCATGATTGCAGGTATGGCCGCACATGCAATTATCGTCAGAATAATAAGCCAGACCGCGGTCATTTTTTCTGCCATAGGATACGGATTTATGAGTAGATATATAAATTTTCAAACTGATTCACTTGCTTAAATAGGATTATAAGTCACCACATAGGCTTCAGATTATTGCTGAATGAAATTATTAGAATATCAGGGTAAAGAATTATTTACCGAGTACGATATTGCAATTCCAAAATCCTATCTTGCCAAAAATCAATCAGAACTAAGTCAGATCGCAGACAAACTCAGATTCCCAGTTGTCCTTAAATCACAGCTAACTGTTGGTGGTAGAGGTAAGGCCGGTGCTATATTGAAATGCACGAAAAAAGAAGAACTTGAACCGGAGTTTATTAGGTTAATAAATAAAGAGGTAAAAGGCGAACGACCAAAAGCAATCTTAATTGAAGAGGCTGTGGATATAGATAAGGAACTCTATCTTTCATTGTTCCTCAATAGAGGAAAAAGGACTTATTCATTAATATCATCTGCAGAGGGAGGAGTGGATATTGAAAGTGTCCAAAACAAAGTGATTCAGGATATCTCTATTACAGGATTAACTCAAGCAACGGCAGAAAGCATCGCAAAAAATTTAAGGTTAGAAGGATTCACTGCTAAATCATTTTCAAATATTGTCATAAAACTTGCAAAACTCGTTAGAGAAAAAGAGGCTGAATTGGCAGAAATAAATCCCCTTGTAATACTGAGTGACGGGACATGTCTAGCTCTGGATGCAAAAATCATCATTGATGATAATTCAATATTCAGACATCATGAGTTAAGAAAATATATCCAAATTTCGGAATTGCAGGAACAAGCAGAAAAGAGCGGCTTTTCATTCGTTGAGTTAGATGGAAATATTGCAATAATAGGTAATGGAGCAGGCCTTGTGATGTCAACATTAGACATCGTTCACGATGCAGGGGGAAAGCCGGGTGCCTTTTTGGATTTTGGTGGTAGGGCTACTACAGAAACAATTTACAAAGCCTTACAGGTCATAAGCAAATTGTCAAAAGTAAAAGCAATTTTGGTAAATTTGTTTGGTGGTATTGTTAGGACCGATTTGGTAGCTCAAGCTATCCTTGATGCATATAAGGATGGCATGATTAGCGTACCGATTTACGCTAGAATTTCGGGTGCGGAATCAGATAAATCTAAACAAATGCTTTCTAATAGTAATGCGAAACTATATGATACAGTAGAAGAAGCTATTTCATCATTAGTTCAGTACATAGGGTCGATGAAATAAATGTCTAAGAAATTTGATATTTTTGATATTTTGGTAGGTAAACCAGAAGATCCTGATTATCGTAATAAACCAGTCATTATTCAAGGTATAACAGGAAATTTTGGTTCCGTTCACACTAGATTGATGAGAGAGTATGGAACAAACATCGTGGCTGGTGTGACTCCCAATAAGGGCGGCCAGTCATTTGAAGGGATACCTGTATTTGATTCCGTTGAGGATGCAAGCAAGAGTTTTAATGTACAGATATCAGGGATATTTGTCCCGGCTCCATTCTTTCTATCCGCAATAAAAGATGCAGTAAATAACGGAATCAAATTACTTGTAGCAATTCCAGAACACGTTCCAGTACGTGATGCAATGGAAGCTTTAGAGTATGCTCATAACAATGATGCAAGAATAATAGGTCCTAATACTCCTGGTGTCATTGTTCCATCAGTATCTAAGATCGGTATCATGCCGACCCAACCATTTAAGATGGGTAAAACAGCAGTGTTCTCTAGAAGTGGAACACTAATGTATGAGGTTTCATTTCATTTATCAAATGCGGGAATAGGACAAAGCATAGCACTAGGAATAGGAGGCGATCCAATTAACGGCACTAATTTGATAGAAGCATTTGATCTGATAAGTGATCGAAATGAGGTAGAATCTGTTGTGGTAGTTGGCGAAATAGGAGGAGATGCCGAGGAATTACTTGTTCAATACATCGAAAAAACTCATTTCAGTAAACCTATCGTAGCATACATTGCAGGACGATCTGCACCAAAGGAAAAGAGAATGGGTCATGCGGGGGCAATTATTTACGGAAATTATGGCTCTGCGGAGTCAAAAATTTCAAGTTTCTCAAGAGTGAATATTCCCGTGGCAAAAAGGCCTGCTGAAATTCCGACCATACTAGACAAAATGACGAAATGATAATTAT
>JAJPIN010000169.1 GCA_021324715.1 Nitrososphaeria archaeon | reverse complement strand
GTAACCACATCTAATGAATTAGTGTGAGGCTCTTGTACTTCGATTGATCTGTTCTCCATTCTTTTAATTATTGATAAAGATTCGAGCTCATCGTCACCACTATTTATAATTATTAATCCTTTGGCTGATTTAAAATTTACATGTCTGCTTCTTCCAATTCTTTGTACAAGCTTTGAAACCTGCTTTGATGATCCATAGTGGATTACTAATTCTACAGAACCAATATCCAGACCCAACTCTAACGAGGATGTACAAACTACTATGCCTGTCGTGCCTTCCCTCAGTTTAGTTTCTGTTTCTTCACGTGTTTCCCTTGAAAGGGAGCCATGGTGAACTTCTATTGGAATTTCGTTTTGATTTCTTATTGTAGTTCCAATGTATTCTGCTTCATCTCTAGTATTTGTGAATAATAGTACAGACCCACATACCTTGTTATCATTTAGATATTTTAGCACAAATTTGGCTACGTTACTTATTGAACCCTTTAGATACTTCACCTCTATGTCATATTTCCTTATTGTATTATCTACAAGAATGGAACACTTCCTATTTGCCCCACTAATAAAATTCCCCGCATCTTTCAAATTACCAATAGTAGCAGACAACCCTATTCTGACTAAATTATGAGTACTTATCTCCTGCAGACGCTCTAGACTAACAGTTAAATGAGTTCCCCTTTCATTTCCGATTAATTCGTGCACTTCATCTACTATTACCCATCTAAGATGCTTTAGGTATGATTTGAATTTCTCATGCATAAGTATTATCCCGAGCGATTCAGGGGTTGTTATGAGAATGTGAGGGGGTTTATTTACTAATTTCTGTCTGGCTGTTCTCGTCGTATCTCCATGTCTTATTTGAGCTTCAAGATTTCTCTTTTTAGCATAATTCATTATTCTTCTAAGAACGTCATTATTCAGAGCTCTTAAGGGGGTAATATATAATACAACAATCGCATTGCCCTCCGTAAAATCAGGGTTCTTATCTCGCTCAATTTCAAGAAGTGAAAATATTGGAATTATAGAAGCTTCTGTTTTTCCTGATCCTGTGGGAGCAACGAGGAGGCAGTTTCTCTTTCGAGAAATTACCGGAATTGACATACTTTGTATCTTTGTCAGAGTCTGAAATCCTTCATCTCTGAAGGAGGCTTTGATCTGTTCATCAATAACAGTCATTCAGCTTCTCGATTTTTCACTATCTGGATTTTGACTTGTTTTAACCCTCAATTTTTCATATAATATTGTTGCAAAGAGACCTGCAACAAATAACCCAACTGCTATCTGAACCAATATATCAAAATTCAATGATAACCATTCTAAACATACATTTCTCATTTATAAATCGATTGAAATAAAGGAACAAATTGTACTCAATTATGAATTGTATTTGCTAAAATCAAACAAAGGAGAATATCCATTTTTTTAACTTGGTAAACATATTGCATCAGGTTTACCCTCAAGTTTTTATTTCCTTCTCCAAGGTACCATACCACCTTCTTATAACATAAAGTAGATATCCGCTGAATGTTGTTTACTATTGATAAACAAGTCATCCATATATCTCCCATTACATTATGGACATCCTCCTCAATACCTCCTACAACGGATGAAAAAACTTGCTTCGTCTATATCAAAAATTCTTATTGAGGAACAAGGCACTAGCGAATTTCTAAAGAGAGTAGCAGACCCATTATGGTTTCAATCGTTTGAATGTGTATTAGGATTTGATTGGCACTCCTCCGGACTAACTACCGTGGTCACTCGAGTACTCAAACATTCTATTGACCCACAATATCACGGAATCATGATCGCTGGCGGCAAAGGAAAAAAATCATCGTCACAAAGGAGCGAAATACCAAAATTAGCCCAATACTCCAATATGCCGCATAAAAAAATATCTGATCTTCTATACGCGAGCAAAATTTCTGCAAAATTAGACAACACAGCAATTCAAGATGGATACACTATTTATCATCATACTATTTTTTTTGATGAGGAAGGAAATTGGACTGTAGTTCAACAGGGAATGAATTCTGACATTAAGATGGCTAGGCGATATCACTGGATTTCTGAAAAAGCGGCAAGTTCATTTGTTTCTGAACCTCACTCTGGTATAATATGTAATAAAGCCCATCAAAGGGTACTTGATATGACAGCTTCTGAGTCTATAGAAACGCAAAAAACATCATTGGATTTTATACGAGGGAATCCACAAAATCTAATCTCTTCGATTAAGAAATTAAATTTAGGCAGAAACCCAACATTAGACGATTGGATATCAAGTAACAAAGAAGGCAAGTAAAATTAAATTAACAGATAGTTTTGAAATGCCAAGACATCTTAACTGGAAGATTATCAACAAAGCCTATGATATTCAACCAAAAAATTACGAAGAATTCGTTTCTATCGAAGGAGTCGGCCCGTCTTTAGTAAGGGCACTATCACTCGTATCTCAACTAATTTACGGGACTAGCGCCTCTTGGAAAGATCCAGTGCGATATAGTTTTGCTCATGGAGGTAAAGATGGAGTTCCATATCCGGTGGACAGAAATACATTTGACAGGTCAATCCGGTTTTTAAGAGATGCCATTGAAAGAGGAGAAATCTCTCGAGAAGAAAAAGTAACTGCTCTGAAGAAATTATCTACAAATCTACGAATAATACTACCATCATATGTTGAATGAATTTAGAATATTCATAGCGTGAGTAGTGCCAGGCAACTTTTTAAATAATAGCATTCAATATTTAAGTCCGAAAACCTTATGCAATACATCAATTGAATTTTTATAATGAAATTATAAAAATAAGCAAGATAGTTTTACTTTGGTCAAGAGCGATAAGAATAAAGTTTTTGCTTGCGTCGGTTATCGCTGTAACTAACGGAATTGTCATTAGTTATTGGAAGACTGGTTATATTGACATTGGCTACGCGGTGCTAACATATATTGGAATAATGTGTTTGCACATCAGCGTTGACCTGTTAAATGATTATTCAGATTTTAAGAGGGGAATTGATACAAATACAAAGAGAACAAAATTTAGTGGTGGAACAGGAGTCATTCCCGAAAATCTCATAAGTTCCAGGCTAATTTATTGCGTTGGGATTATATTTCTGATATTAGGGGGTTTGATAGGATTATATTTTGTTACTATTAAAGGTATTATTATATTAGTTTTATTAATCTTTGCAATTATTTCTATTTATTTTTATTCTACAAACATAGTAAATGCTGGGCTAGGAGAGCTTTTTGTGGCTATTAAGGGTTGCATGATTGTCTTGGGATCATATTATATTCAAAGCGATTCTATTGAACTAACCTCTGTCTATGTTGGAATAATTATTGGACTTCTTTCATCCGTGGTACTCCTAGTTACTTCGTTCCCTGATTATGACGCAGATAAAAAAAGTGGAAGACGAACTTTGGTTATAGTCATTGGCAAAGAAAATTCAATTAAACTTCTAATTATTATAATCGGAGTAACCTATGCAATGATCATTGGCGGGTCTATTTTTAACGTCTTACCCATTTTTTCAACTATTGGGATTTCGTCCGCACCATTCGCAGTTAAGGCAGTCCGCAAGTTGAGGAGATTTCATGATACCGGCGAGTTAGTTTCAAGTATGGCCAATTCAATCATCTATTCGAGAGTCTGTGGAATACTATTAGCAGTAAGCTTCATAGTCTAATGGTGTACTTTAATGAAATTATGTTGTTTGGTTAATCGTTACCCGAATCGGATATCCATTAATATTTTGCGTGGTTGTTGTGACATATGAAAGTACTAAATGAATCCATCATTAAAGCAAGACTTTCAAAATTACTTAAGACTAGAAAAATGGGGAAATCTATTTATGTTTTTAATGAATTGGATTCAACTCAGGACTATGCTAACTCATTACCAAAGAATGAATCATTTCATGGAACAATAGTAATAGCTAGGAAGCAAAATATTGGTAAAGGTAGGATGGGTAGGAACTGGATTTCACCTGAGGGTGGC
>JAJPIN010000248.1 GCA_021324715.1 Nitrososphaeria archaeon | reverse complement strand
GACTTCATCTCCATTGTATCTTGATTTTAATACATGAACTGTAGAATTAGTAATGTGCATGATGAGATAATGCGTGCGTGGAGGACAAGACTAAACATCCATTTGATAAATTACTTGTCTTAATTTGCAAATCAGATATCTGACACACACAATACTAGTTGTAGAAGCATATCTAAGAGATCTGCCTAAGTATCAGTTAGAGCATCTGGGACAACAGGCACAACACCTATTAAAGCTGATGAAGACAGGAGTGTATGTATGAATGTATGTATGAATGGAATGAATGTATGAATGACATGACACATGGACTAAATAGTGTTGATACTTACGAAAGGAACATAATGTAACAGATATTTTATTAAATTTATGATAGCACATCTTCCAAACAAGTTACGAAATAATTATCTCACAACGTGAATCAGTGATAAGATTTTTCAACGAGCAACTAATATTTGTAATACGCGATGTCCTACTCTAGGTTTTGACCTCAAAATCGGTAGTTGGAATCCCAAAATTCTGAACCTAAAAGGCAATATGGCATTTAAACTATGTAATTCAAATCTGATTGTAATACTCTAGGGCAAGATTTATGGATACAGCAGTATCTAAAAACTACAATTTCCATTATTATTATCCAAAATTATTACCATGTAGTAATACCTCTACTAAACATGAACCACTAGAACATCAGACTATAGAAGTTGAATGAATCACTCGAGCCATTACTTCAACAGATCAAAATTCTTTTATAAAACGTAACATAACTATAAAAATCCTGAAAATAATAGGCTATATAAAAAAAAACTATAATCAATCCATAATTTTAGTTTCCTTGGCACTTGTTCTGGCAGGTTTTACACATCTTTGGAATCCAATAGGTTTTCCGGTTCCAAATGAGGATGAGAGTATATACTTGGGAAGGGCAGTCAATTTCCTAAATACGCTGGAACTGACAGATAATTCCATTGGTTATAATCACCCGTACTTTGGTCAAATTTTCTTGGCAGCCTTTCTAGGTATTACTGACTATCAAGATTTTTTCACTTCTCCTGGACATCTGAATTATGAAATGATCTTTCTTATTCCGAGAATTTTTATGGGAATATTAGCCATAGCTGATACTTTCCTGATATTCAAAATAGCAGAGCTTCTCTATAATAGAAAGGTGGGATTCGTTGCAGCTATTCTTTTTGCAGTAACGCCAACAACATGGTTAACGCGTTGGATACTTTTAGATTCTATACAATTGCCTTTAATTTTACTTTCTATATTATTCGCCGTTTTTTCTTTTAGAGGTACAAGAGAAGGAAGTAAAAATAACAGCAAAAATATTCTCCTTGTATTGCTTTCAGGTACGTTTCTGGGTTTATCTATCTTTACAAAGATACCAGCTATTATGATTGTTCCTCTTGTTGGTTATCTAATTTTTACAAACAGCAAATGGAATTTCAAAATTTTGGGACTATGGTTTATCCCTGTAATATTGATACCACTATTATGGCCAGCTTACTCGATCAGTGTCGGTGAATTTAACTCTTGGCTAAATGGGATAATTAAGCAGGCACACAGAGCACCCAATCCATTATATTTTTCAATTACTGAATTTTTAATGAGAGATCCATTACTACTCATTGTTGGTACTATTGGCATAATACTTGCAGTCGTAAAAAAAGATTTATTTATTTTGCTAGCAGTAATTCCATTTCTGATTTTTATGTATTTTGTCAACTATGTCGTATTACATCACCTAATGTGGGTTGTAGTAATATTGTGTATTTCAGCATCGAGATTATTTGTCGATATTTTGACCTTTGTTAAAAGATATAAGCCTTTACTTTTGTTATCATTAGGAGGAATTTCACTGTTTTTTGTTTTTGCATTTACTAGCACGATTGAATTAGTGACTCGTAATGAAACGTCACAATTTTTTGGAGCTGCGGCGTTAGTTGACCAATATTTAGAAGCTAAACTCATAACAAATAATAATAACAGTCCAGACTCTAACAAAAATATAAAGGTATTAGGGAATACGTTCTTTATTTGGATACAACAATACGTATTCCATAATGATAATTATGTTTCATTTTTTCAGATTCCAAAAAAATTAGAATTCGAAAATCAAAACGTTATTTCAATAATCGATAGTAGATTCAAGCGCGAACTCCAGCGAGACGATTATACTGGAATTACATTAAGAAAAATGTTTTCTACATTTGATACCAAATCAATTGCAACCTTTAATCCCACTTTATATGGTGATAAAATTGATATTTTGTTAACCAACCTAGAACGGCCTAACAAAACAGCGATAGAGGTCACAAACATTTTGGACAAAGCTAATCATTGGAAAAAATCAAAATATATGGATATTCAGCGTGGTTTGGGAACTTTGAATATGACAGTCGATACTAAGAACGCAACTAAGGACTCTAACGTAAATACTGCCTTCCTAAAAACGCCATTAAACTTGACCAAAGGGCCAACGTTACTTTCCATTGGTTATCTTACCAAATCTGACGATACGAATACTGAATTTATAATTGAAATAAGGGATAAAAATAATACTGAATTATGGACAAGATTGTTAAAGCACACAAATGGTATATTTCAACCACAATTGCTTTCGCTAGGCACCGACATTTCTGACGAGCAAATAAAATTGGATGTAAAGATACGTACTAATGAAAAAGGCTTGCATACAATAAGCTTTAATAAATTCTCATTAATTAGCTAAGTATGATTCAAACCTGTTAAAAAGTTATGTCGGCTTTTCAGGAGTTTTAAATAACTTTTGTTGGTAACAGGGTGTCATAAATTTCATACAATTTTTGTTCCATTAAATTCCAGTTATATTTTTTGACAAATGCATTCCGACCATTCTCTCCAAGCCTTCTACATAAATGAGGATCATCTCGTAGGGTAACTATCGCCTCTTTGATTTGTTCCATATTATCATATTCTACGACTATTCCACAGTCAGATTCATTGACTATTTCCTTTGCAATATTTGTAACTATAGGAGTACTGCACATCATTGCCTCAAAAATTTTATTTGGTAACGGCATATTGTTTTGAAAAAATACTGGGTCATAGAACGCAAACATAGCGTTCGCGGATCTTTCTATTTCCAGTAGTGCAGATTCATCCAAAATACCCAGATACCTAACATTTTGAATGTTCTTAATATCGTTGAGCAATACATTATCTTCATTCCTGCCTGTAATAACCAGTTGAATATCTTTTAGATCTCTCATCACAGAAGCCAACGTTTCTAATCCCCTGTGTCTTCGAATATGACCTGTGAAAGCAATAGTAAAAATCTCATTTTTCCTTGCTGAATGTGATCCGCCAGTCTCAAAATCATTAGGTTAGTTCAATATAATTTCAGAGCGAGATGGTCTCTTTTGAAAAGTACTTAGAGCATTCTGACCATTTGCAACTATCAGTACATCCGAATGCTTACTAAAAAACTCCTCAGTGAAATTTATTATTCTATATAATTTGTTGAATTTTTTAGGAATGAATGTCATTGCATACCTATCAAATACATCAAACACTAATTTTTTTCTTAACAATATCTTGTAAATATAACACGGAAGAACACTGTCCAAATCACAGGCATGTGCTACTTGCGGTCTACTTACTAGTAACTTGAAAAACACCCAAGCCCAGTAGGCAGGTGCAAAAAAAAGTAATCTTATAAAAATTCGTATTAAAGAAGGCTTCCAAACGGACGTTTTCAAATCAAAGAGCTCAAGTTTTACAACATAACTATTAATTTTTTCCTCAGATACTGCATCTCTGTTCCATCCAAGACAATTTATTGAATATCTTTTTTTCAAGGATACAGCTATCTTTTTTACACGAGGATCATAGACTACAGAGTTAGTCGTTCTTACGACTACAATTTCTACCAAGACTTCATAACACCAAACGAATTTACATTAATTAATGGTACTAAAAGATATTTGATGGGGGTGACATTTTCGCGGAAATAATAAACCCGGGACAATTCTAGGCCTGTCTGTTTAACAAAGTGTCGTATACAACAAACAATTTGTGCTCCATAAGATTCCAATTATATTTTTCCAAAAACGCCTTACGACCGTTGGTTCCAAGCCTTTTGCATAGCTCAGGTTTGTCTCTCAATGTAATTATCGCCTCTTTAATTTGTTCGGGGTTATCATAATCAACTATTATGCCGCAATCGGTTTCATTGACTATTTGTGTGGCAACATTGGTAATTACTGGTACTCCAAACATCATAGCTTCAAAAAGTTTGTTACCCATTACGTATTTATTTTGAGTTTGAAGGTTCAGGTCATATAACGCTACCATCGCATCAGAGCTTGCTTCTAAATCAAGTACCTGATTGTGGTCTAGAAAACCTTTATAGCTTATATTCGAAATCCCTTCTATTTTATTTAACAATTTTTGGTCTTCAGCTCTTCCAGTAATTATTAATTGTGTTTCTTCTAAGTTCTTTACTATGTCTGGTAATAATTCCAACCCTCTGCCTGGCCTAAGATGGCCTGTAAATAATAGTTTAAAACCATTTTGATTTTCTTTTGATCTATTTATCATGTAGTCTTCAGAACAATTCATTATAGCAGTGCAATTTTTTGGTTTCTTTTTGTATGTAGTCAGCATTTCATCGGAAACATTTACTAACACATCAGACCTGCTTGCAAATTCATCTTCAATCCAATAAGCAAACGAGTATAACAGTTTAAAGAAAAGGTTCCTGTTTCTGGGTATGTAAGCCATTGCATATCTATCGAAGACATCAAAGACTAATTTTTTTCTAAATAATATTTTATAGATATAAGAAGGTAGAATACTATCTAAATTACAAGCATGTACAGCTTTAGGCCTATAAGTGCACAATTTAATGAAAACCCAGATCCAAAAGATCATAAGGTATGGAATGAAACGTAAAGTTCCGTGAGGTTCATAACCATATGGCGCGCGTACATTAAATAACTGGAAATCAGTCCCTTCAGTATCGGATTTTATAGGAGCGCCCTCACGATTCCACCCAAGAGCAAGTAGAGAATATTTTTTACGTAAAGATCTAATAATTTTTTGATCCCTGAGTGATGGTAGGCACATTATCGGATCAGATTTTACGAGTACAATGTCAACCAAATTTATCACATATCAATAATTTCAATACCAAGCCGAAAGCAGGCAATATCTCGAGATAGAACTTAAGGATATAAATTTTCTTATGCGAGTTGTGAAACTCGAACTTGACACTTTTGTATCTCTAGGCATAAGATAGTTCTACTTTTGGACATCAAGTATGAACCAT
>JAJPIN010000047.1 GCA_021324715.1 Nitrososphaeria archaeon | reverse complement strand
TTCAGTTTTGAATTTGATGGCTTTGTCAAGTTCTTATTATTGATTCACAGTGTTCATAATTTTTACAACTTTTTCGTCGCTAATTTCCTCAAAATTATCATAGAATTGAGCTACCGAAGTAAAATTACTGGTTGGTGGTATCAGGATAGTTACCACCTCATCGACTTCATTTTTTAAAAGTTCGACAGTCTCATTAGGGGCCACTGGTACAGCTATGATTATCTTTTTAGGTTTCTTCTTCCTTATCCATCTTGCAGAAACTACAAGTGTAGACCCTGTTGCTGCGCCATCATCAACAAGAATAATTGTTTTATTTTCAATATTATACTCTTCCTGATTGGGTCTATAAAGTAGTGTTCTACGGTCTATCTCTCGCACCTGGGTTATTTTTTCTGTCTCTATGTAATCTTCTGGAACTCTCAAAGCTTTTACAACATATTCATTAAGATAAACTGTGTCCTTATCCATTATTGCTCCAATGCCAAGTTCTTTGTTATTGGGAGCTCCCAATTTGCGAGGGATTACAATGTCAAAATAATTTGCAACTTTATTCTGGTAAATCGTATATGCTAGTATTACTCCGCCACGCGGAACTCCAAAAACCGTTATTTCTTTGGGAATCTCATTTTTGAGTTCATTTTTGAGTTTAGATGTGAGAAGATCTGCTGCGTGTTCTCTATCCTTAAATCTACTAAGGGGGTTATTATCACTTGGCATATAAAATATGTGATATACACCATGTTTTTTCCTATAAGTCTTTTCAATAATATACTACATGATTTATTAGGTTAATAGTTATCAGTATTTTTTATATTAAAGTCCTCAATAGAGTAACAAATTGGAGAGTAATGTACATCTGCTTATTTTCCATCTGTCAAATACGATTTCTTCGATATGGATCGATAAATATTATAACATTTTAGCCTTGTTTATTACACGTGCTGAGAGAAAATTTAAAGATGAACATTATTTGTTATTAAGGAAATGAACTTCAAATGACGTCATTTCATTTATGCTATAATAACGGCGAAAGCTAGGAATTTTTGATAATTATCTCACAAGTAATACTTCGATATGTATATTAGATCCGGTGTGAATGAATGTTGCAAGACTTGGTTAATATCCTGATAATCGCTGTCTTGGTTTCATTTTTGATGTTTACATCCATAATACCTCATCAATTTGCTAAATCGCAACAGAAATTTGCGCAAACTGAGTTTGTAGAAGAAGGAAAACCAAAATTGTTTGATTCACATCTAAAAATAACAACAGTCGCAGAGGGACTAAGTACTCCTACAACTATGGCCTTTGTTGGACCAAATGACATTTTGGTACTTGAGAAAGATACCGGTATGGTCAAAAGGATAGTAGACGGCAAAGTTCTTCCAAAGCCTGTACTGGATGTTAATGTGGCAAATTCTGTAGAAAGATGCCTCTGCGGGATAGCGGTAGCTAAAAATGGTTCTACTACTCATGTATTTCTATACTATACCGAAATTGATGGTACGGATGGAGAGGATAAAGCTGGGAAACAACCTATCGGAAATAGAGTATACAGATATGATTTATCAAGTGATGCACTGATTAATCCATTGTTAATAATGGATCTACCAGCGAATCCAGGACCACGGCATAATAGCGGTAACATAATGATTGGACCCGACAAAAACCTCTATGTAGAAATTGGTGATGTAGATGGTTCATTTAAAACATCAGAAACTGAGACCAAGACTCAAAATTACAAGAATGGTGTCGATCCAGATGGCAGAGGAGGGATTTTGAGGATAACACAAGACGGTCAACCAACTGATGGAATTCTTGGAGATACTATTCCATTGCGTTTATACTATGCGTATGGGATTCGAAATAGTTTCGGAATGGACTTTGATCCTGTAACAGGTAATTTATGGGATTCTGAAAATGGACCTGGCAATGGTGATGAAATAAATTTGGTCTTACCTGGATTCAATAGTGGATGGCAACAGGTACAAGGTTTGGCTTCACAGGAGACTTCCTTTTCTGAATCTGATTTGGAAGACTTTAACGGGAAGGGACACTATGCTGATCCAAAGCTAGTTTGGGTAAACACGGCCGGACCAACGGCTGTAAAATTCTTAAATTCAGCTCAACTTGGTACCACATACGAAAACGATATGTTTGTAGGAGATGTACATAATGGAAGGATATATCATTTTGATCTAACAGCAGATAGGAAAGATCTAGTTCTTCCCCAAGAGCTTTCGTCAAGGGTAATAGAAAAACCATCCTCGCCTGGGGTGAGCAATATTGTATTTGGCGATGGATTTGGGGGCGTTACTGATTTAGAAGTAGGTCCTGATGGTAACTTGTATGTAGTATCAATCGGTCTAGGCAGCATCTTTCAAATCAGTCCAGCATCATAGTAGTATCGTATATGTAAATCAATATGCTAAATAATTACATCAATCAAACGATGGTTTAATCTACCGATGGTTCACTTCTTTGAAAAACAAAAAAAGGAAAAAAATAGTATTTTAGAGATGAATGAGTCCGCCTTGTTGTCCAACATGAGGCGACTGTCCAACATACCTTCTTCTGAAGTGTCCAGAAGGTCTCTTGGAGAGCAACTCAATAAACCAAGCTTCGTGTTCCACTTCTTCTTGCATAATTCTCTGGGCAATATCATAAGTACGGGGATCCTTTCCAGCAGTCATATCACATACTTCTCCCCACGAACGTATTGCACATTGCTCTGCGCCAAGCAATACTTCTATAATAGAGGTAAGATTTTCCCAATTATCTGGAAGGTATGCATCTGGGCAACCTGCCTGATCCGCAAATTTTCTTATATCTCTTGGTAAAGAACCACCAAGTTCATACAATCTTGGTACCATCGCTTCAAAATGATTTCTGTCCTCTATCCTCGCTTCTTCAACTATTTCCTTAATACCTTCACCATCTAGTCCAGTACAATGCATTCTTAATATTGTATAATAATAATATGTAGTGAATTCAGCACCCACTCCTTTTGTTATTAATTCTTTTAACTTTTCAACGTCAACTCCATTCTTCTTTATAACGTCAATTGCAACTATGTTTGGAACCTTTCCCTTTGTATCACTCATAGGGAAAAATTAGATAATATTCTATAAAAGTCTTGTTATAAAGTCGGTGATTAATTATTTATGTAATACAAAATTCTATTTAGAATTTTATGATCTTTAATTGCCTTATGAAAACTTGAAGATAATTCTTATATCTTAAGTTATTGTTAGCTTGCTATGTGTTTTGTTGATAATGAAGGAAATATCCTCGTACCCAAAACGGTTAGACCGCTAATGGAGTACAAACCTACTATGCTTGGGGAGAAAAAAGGGTCAAAAAAGCAATACAGACATGGTAAATTGCACATACGCGAATATGATGATTGTTACAGTGTTCATTATGACAAAATAGATCCTCACAAAGATCCTTTTGGTCATATATTGGTAGATGCTTCAAAATATATTCCAGGTATCATGATGCTCTCTGTACTTTCTGATTATCTAATTAATTCAGAAAAATAAAAAAGATTGTTTGCTGATTTGCCAGATTTAAGTCTGTTGATTTCTAAATTATTTGATGATAATAATCTACTGATTACACTCCCTAGGGTGATAGGTAAACTTGATGGATGATAGCAAAGAAATACTTGAATCTTCAATTGAAACTGATTCAAAAGAACCTACTTTTGAGTTCAAGAAACCGTCAATTTGGTTCATTATCAAAACGATATTGAAACTTATTCCTGTGATTGTGTATCTTAGACAGGATAGAAGAGAGTGGGTGAAAAAAGAGGGCAAGAATGTAAACGAAAAAAAGTTCAGGAAGCACGCAGAAAAAGCCCTAAAGACATTCATTGAACTTGGTCCTTCGTACATAAAACTTGGTCAATGGCTATCCTCCAGAGCGGATCTTTTGCCTCAACCATATTTGGATATCCTGGAGAAACTTCAAGATGACGTTTTGCCAAGACCATTTTCAGATGTAAAACCAATTATTGAAAAGGAGCTCGGTTCACTAGGAGATATTTTTGAATATTTTGACACAACTGCTATTTCTGGGGCAAGTTTAGGTCAAGTATATCGGGCAGGATACGATGGAAGGGAGGTGGTAGTGAAGATAAGCAGACCTCATATTGAACAAACAATAGGAGAAAGCATTTACATTCTAAAGAAACTGTTACCGATAGCTACTCGCTTGATTGATGAAAATCTACGTTTTTCAGCAGAAGGGATGCTATCTCAATTTATAGAAACAGTGCATGAAGAAATGGATTATAGAATAGAAGCAAGAAATTTGATCGAAATTAAGAATAATTTGAAAGAGGATAAATCGGTAATTATCCCTAAAGTTTTTCTTGACAGAACTTCTCACCATGTAATTACATTGGAATATTTGCCGGGAATAAAAGTAACAGATATCAGAACACTTGATGAAAATGCCATTGATAGGGCAAAACTAGTGTATAGAATACATCGACTCTTCTTTAAGATGTTACTGCGCCACAGTATTTTTCATGCTGATCCGCATCCAGGGAATATATCAATAACTAGCAACGGTACAATAATACTTTATGATTTTGGAATGGTTGGCAGAATTGATGATGAAACTAGAAGGAGATTGGTGAGACTGTATCTTGGTCTTGTAGATAAAGATCCGGTTAGAACAACTGATGTATTGATAGAATTAGGGACGCTTGAGGCTACTGTTGATAGAAGGTTAGTTGAAAGAGGACTGGAACTAAGTATTCAGTCACTCCATGGGAAAAAGGTAGATAGAATGGAAGTAAAGGCCCTTCAAGACTTGGCAAATAAAACATTGAGTAGATTTCCATTCCGATTGCCCAAGAATCTTGCACTGTACATGCGAATGGCTTCTATTCTTGAAGGGATTTATCACTATCACAAAGTAAGATTTCAATTTGTTCGAGTCTTGGTAGGTTTACTTGAAGAAGAGGGACTAATTAAGGAAGCCTATACGGAAGAATTTAAGAGATATTTAAACAGATTTGTAAAGGGAATAGAAATTTCAAGCGAACTTGCGCCAATGATAAAGCAATATTTAAGTGATCGAAAATCTGCAGACGAAAAGAGAAAGTATTCAAACATTATTCCCATAAGTATCATATCGTCGTCTATTTTAATTGGGTCTGCGTTAATCTTTCCTTACGAAAGGAATTTAACATATCTAGGATTTGCATTGTCTGCCGCACTACTAGCTGGCACTCTTATTTATAATAAATTAACCAGAAGATGATACTTAGTTATAGTGTAATGTCTTATTCTAGCTAATATAACAATACACATTATAAAGCGCCCATTGAAATATAATGTTAGATTTATTTCAAACTGATTCATATATTGTAAGTCCCCAGTGTTATTATGCTAACTGTTTTAAATTATGAGACAAGAGTAGGTTTATATTTCAAAAATCGGTAATTACTTTAATGAAATTATTACATGGAAGTCCTGGGTTTGGCGTTCAGCTTTCAGAGAGCGAGATCATGAAATTTCTCTTAGACAGTAAACTAAACCTTCATCTTGGAACTGTCGATCCAGATCAATATCCCAATATCCATCCTACATGGTATATTTATGATGATTCTAGAGACATGATCTATGTCGAAACAGGTAAACATTCCAAAAAAGTAGATAATTTAAAAGTGAATGATAAAATTTATTTTTGTGTAGATGATGGAAATCCACCATATAAGGGTATTAGAGGTAAAGGTAACGTTAGAATATTAAGCGATCCTAATTCAAATCTTCCAATAGCAGAAAAGATAATGTTAAAGTACCTTGGCAGTACGGATCATCCAATGGCAAAAATATTGCTCCAGAATGTAAAAAATGGGAATTCGGTAATATTGGAAATTAAGCCAGTATATTACTCTACATGGGACTATAGTAAAAATAACTAAACACGGGTTTAATTCCGTAATCATTGACAAATTAAAGTCTATATTTGCCAAAAAGGTGATAATTCCTTTAACTGTTTTTAGTTACAAACAAGTGGACATTTAAATCTAATGCAAGCAGCATTTCAAGAACAATGGCCAGTTCGGGTTATTGATTTCTGTTATTTGATTTCACAATCTCCAAAATCACGGTCTCCATCAGCTGGGTTAAAATTAGTTATTCTGTCGACTCCAGAGCCACATCTAAAGTAATCTCCGCCTGCGCCACCGCTTAATGTATCGTTTCCAGGACCACCATATAGGCGATCATCCCCCGGGCCACCATCAAGCTTGTCATTAGCCAATCCACCATACAATACGTCATTACCTTCGCCACCGATTAGCTTGTCACGATCGGCTCCTCCGTTAAGCTCGTCATTACCTACTCCTCCGTCCAAAGTGTCAGTGCCGTCACCACCAGAGAGAAAGTCATTTCCATCAGACCCATTTAAAATATCATTACCTACTTCACCCTGAATGACGTCATTACCTGAAAGTCCATTTAAAATATCATTACCTTTGAATCCTCTCATGTCATCATCTGTCGCCGTTCCCATAATTTTATCATCTGCCGCAGTACCCTTAATGTCCACTCCCCAAACTATGGAAAAGGTAGTTAAAGATAAACATGCTAAGAGAAATGTTAAGATTAAACCGTTTATCGCATTAATCATATTCTTCTAGTCAATTTGATCAGTTTATTATAAATATCTATAACATCTTGGAAATAAAATTTTACAATGGAACTTTCTATCATAAATTACATTCTAACCATTAATTAATCCTCACTTCCATATAAGTAATTGATAGTCGCCTATGGACACCAAAATTAATTTAAACCGAAAAACAATGACTACCTCAATTCTGATATTAATAGGGCTACTAATTATAGGAACATTAAATCTGTATCCCGGTCTGAAACTTGATAATCTCAATCTTCAAGGGCAGGAAGATGAAAACCTGAAAACTAACAATAAAGCAAATAGTTTTGAATCTAATTCTTCTGCGAATGCTTCCCAAGTGCCATCAGAAGATGTCGGTAATCATTTTACAATCTCATGCAAAGATTTCAAACTTTTGTTCGATGCACTTGTAGCACTAAAAATTGGCAACGAGGCAGCTGAAGGAAAAATAAATCAATCCACATTTGACGGAGTGGAAAATATCTTCAACAAGTATGCTGGAAACTGCTCTCAACTTGATGAATTTGAAGTTGATTAGGTATTCTTGTCTAAAACCATCTTTAAAATCAAAAGCCTATGATAATTATATATTAAATTAACTTCCTACTCCGTTTGAATCTCTTTAGTAATACTAATGCTACAATTGAACCAATTGCAATGGTAGCTATCGTGATAGGGAGAGTTAATGAAGTTAGCTCGACTGAAACTGGTTCTGATACTGTAATCGGGAAATCAAAGACAAGGTTTTTGTTTGAATCATTGAAGCCTCCTGTGGCAAGATTATCTAAAATATCGATACTTAAAAGAAATACCCCCGCTTTATTGAAAATATGATTATAAGCGTAATGTCCACTTTGCAATACTATGGGTTGCGTCCTACTTAATTCATTTTTTTCATCCGATATTCTTATCATGATAGGTGTATCAGTTATTGGATTGTTGCTAACGGTGGCTATTCTTATATTTATCCTAGAATCCTGTCCAGGAATTGGAAGTTTAGGCACGGTATTGATTTGAATATCATAATCTCCAATTCGCTGTTCTAGCGAATTACTTAACATATCCGCTAATGTCAACTGGATTGAAGATATCGAACCGATGA
>JAJPIN010000094.1 GCA_021324715.1 Nitrososphaeria archaeon | reverse complement strand
TAATATGGGCTCGCCATGGAAAGCTTTATCAGATGATAATAGAAGACAGATTGTGCTATTGCTTAAAAATAAAGATATGATCCCTACTCAAATAGCGGATGAGCTTAGCTTCACTCTACCTGCAGTATCAATAAACCTTCGAATCTTAAAAGAATCAGACTTGATAATAGAAAAGAAACAGGGCAAATATCGATATTATTCGTTGAACAGGAAGACAACATCGGAGTTGGCGCAATTTTTTGACGATATGTACGAGTATAATTTAAAATCATTAAAGGAATATGTTGAAAATAAAGAGAACAAAAAGAGGAGAAGGAAATAAGAAATGGCTAGATCATTAGACGGGCACAAAGTTGTTTCTGAGAATGACTGGATTGATGCTCGTAAATTACTTCTTAAGAAAGAAAAAGAATTTACAATTATGCGTGACCAGCTTAACAGGCTGAGACAAGAACTACCGTGGAAGCCAGTCACAAAACAGTATCTCTTTGAAGGACCTAATGGTAAACAAACACTTGCAGAACTTTTCGATGGAAGAAGTCAATTGATAGTTTATCACTTTATGTTTGATCCAAGCTGGGACCAAGGATGTTCACACTGTTCCTTTTGGGCCGACAATTTTAACGAAATAATAGTGCACCTAAACCAACGAGACGTCACCATGATTGCCATTTCACGGGCTCCGTACAGCAAGTTAGTTTCTTATGAGGAGCGAATGGGTTGGGATTTCAAATGGGTTTCCTCTTATAATACAGATTTCAATTTTGATTATAATGTGTCCTTTACGCAAGAAGACTTGGACAAGAAAAAAGCATTCTATAATTATGATTTGCAAGATACTCACAGTTTAGAAAGAGAGGGAGTCAGTATATTTTACAAAGATTCAACAGGAAGAGTATTCCACACCTATTCAGCTTATGCACGCGGTATCGATATGTTGAACGTAGCATATCACTACCTCGATTTAGTACCCAAAGGACGAGACGAAGAAGAACACGAATTTCCACAGTTTTGGGTACGACGACATGATGAATACGGCAAATAGAGACAATTCCAGATTCTGTTAGAATTAGTTGATATCAAAGTACATGTAATAGTTGTGATTTATGAAGTTATATTGAATTACCATCTACGACTATATTTCATACCAAAATCAACTACTCGAACCTATGGACATAAATATTAGGTTGATTTACTTTAAGATATGTCTCACTACATCCTATTGTTAAATTGGACTGATCAAGGAATCAGAAACGTGAAGGATACGATAAAGCGAGCAGATGCATTTAGGTCATATCTTGAGAAGAAAGGTGGTAAGTTAACCGACATATTTTATACCTTTGGCCAATATGATTTGGTCCTAATTGTAGATTTACCCAATGACAATGAGGCGATGTCTGTCTTACTAGGGACTGGATCATTAGGAAATATACGTAGTACAACTCTTAAAGCTTTCAATTTGGAAGAAACGCGAAAGATAGTTGAAGATATAAAGTAACTGCAATAATTATTGATTAAAGCATTTGGCGGCATTAAACTTTATTGTTAAGTTATAATAACAACTGATCAGACATTTGGGACTGGACTTAAAGCCCTTTATCTTCGATTCATTACCTACGATCAGTTGTTGATTTGCAATGATTTCTAAATAGTCGTTATGGATGTAAGTCTAAATTACAGTTTATTTATTGTGGTCACAAAATGGTAACCGATTGGAGCGGATGTCATTTATTAATTATATCAGACCATTTTTCCAGTAGTTGTTACCGTTGACTATTATTTTGTTAATTTCAATCGGGTAAATTTGGTAAGAAATTTTGGGATAGCTCAATCTTTACAATGCTCATAAAAACAATTCAAAAATAATTTACTTCGATTTGAACTATAAAAAAGTCTAAAATGTCTTTCTTATTTTTAAATCAAAAATTTAGCCATTTTTCATCATTTCGGATAAGCAAATTTAAATGAATCATTTGGTTTTACAGGGAAGCTTGACAATTGGTTCTGATTGCAAACTGGACATATGCTATTAGTTCCAAGTATATCATGTAGATACAATTTATTAAGACAAGTTACGTTCCAGAGACACTTATCACAAATAAGAAAAATATTATCATTATCCTTAAAATTTTTAGCATGACCAATCATTGTCTTTGAAGCCAATATTGATAATTTTGTTTTTTCAGTTATTTAAATTTCGATTACTTATGTTAAGCTACTGAGATTTCTTTCATCAACAAATTCTCTCGATAACATTATGAATTCCTAGTTCTATATACACGGGTTAAGACAAGGTTACAGCTGACGCGGTTCGCGTTCCGATGACAAATGGTGTTATTATTAAAACACAATTCATGGCGAAATGCCCTAATCGATTAGAATTCATCGATGTGGCAGCGCTTTTGTTACCATGAAACAAATTTGAAATTCGAATTCTGTTTTACAATACCGTATGACACTTTATTTATTCTCGTGAGACTTTGTAATAATGAAATGGTCTATTTTATCCAAATTCGTGTTCTCGTAGAACGTTCCTGATAATGTCGATTCTTTTTTAGAATTAGCTAAATCGATATTGATAAATCCGTAACCTGCGAATTGCTTTGCAATAAATG
>JAJPIN010000111.1 GCA_021324715.1 Nitrososphaeria archaeon | reverse complement strand
GCTATAATGGCAGCATTGATTGCCCCTATAGAAGTACCCGCAACTATGTCAAAAGTTATACCATGCTTAGCTAGTGACTTGTAAGCTCCACACTCGTAAGCACCCAATGATCCACCTCCCTGCATTACAAGAACAGTCTCAAATTTCGAATCCATATTCTGGTTAATATTGCTGAACCCTAATACTTAGCGAGTTCGGTGGGATGCTCTAAGCCGTTGCTTCTTTTTAAATAGTATGTAATCTATAGTACAAAGTACCAAATTGGTTGGACATATTATTAATTCCACGTTTTGCTGCCGATAGCAGAAAAAAGGGGGCATTTAACTGAATATACCAAATGAGGACGCGATCAACCTTCACAGAGCGTTAAGAGGGAAGATCGAAATACATAATCGAGTTTCCATCGATTCTAGTTTAGGTAATGAAGAAAAAGGAACACTTGGATTAATTTATACTCCAGGAGTAGCGTCGGTAGCTCAAGAAATAAGTAAAAACAAAGAGTTAATTTATGATTATACTTCAAAGTGGAACAACGTAGCCATAGTGTGTGACGGAACAAGGGTTCTTGGTCTTGGAAATATCGGCCCAGAAGCAGCACTCCCTGTAATGGAAGGAAAATCTGTTTTGTTCAAAGTCCTAGGTAATATTAATGCAATTCCATTGTGTATTTCTACACAAGATAAGGAGGATATAGTCAGGTTTGTCAAGGCAATTGAGCCATGTTTTGGAGCAATAAATATTGAAGACATAGAATCACCTAAGGTATTTGATATAATAAAACGGCTAAGAGATGAGCTCTCAATACCTGTGTTTCATGATGATCAGCACGGAACAGCTGTAATCACATTGGCTGCATTGATAAATTCTCTAAAAATAGTAGATAAAAAAATAGATAAAATAAAGGCAGTAATTTCAGGAGCAGGTTCTGCTGGCTATGGAATTTTTAGGATTTTAAAAGAAGCAGGCTGCAAAGATATTGTAGTAACGGATAGCAAGGGAGCAATATATGAGGGAAGGAAGGACCTTATAATTATTAATTCTCAAAATTTAGACAAACAAGAAATAGCAAGGAACAGCAATTCCAACAAATTAATAGGAAGTTTGGAAGAAGTAATTAGAAAAGCAGATGTTTTCATAGGTGTATCGGGTAAAGCTGGACTAGTAACTGAAGGTATGGTACAATCAATGAACCATAATGCAATAGTGTTTCCGCTTAGCAACCCAGACCCCGAAATCCTTCCATCAGATGCTCTTAAAGCAGGTGCAAGAATTGTAGGCACTGGGCGTTCCGATTATCCGAATCAAGTAAATAATGCTGTCGTATTTCCATCAGTTCTTAGAGCTTTGTTAGATACGAGAGTAAAAGAATTAGATGAAAAGATGCTTGTGACTGCATCATATGCAATTGCTTCGCTGGTTGAAAAGACTCACTTAAGAGAGGATTATATAATTCCCAAAGTAAATGATCCAAGGATTCTTCCGCTTGTGACAGACACCCTAAAAAAAGCAATTGAAAGTAACCCCAAAGACATACCGAAACCAGATAAAATTAAATAAATAAAAAGCTGGATAGAATATCTAGAGAATCTACTTACTCACAACTGTAATAAAGAAGATGGTGGGTTTATTGAGTATTCAATGAGAGAATATGAAAATATGCGTACAGCTGATATCGTAGCTGAAGAATTGCTTGATTGGAAAGTTGATACGATTTTCGGATTACCTGGTGATGGTATAAATGGATTTATTGAAGCCTTAAGACGTAGGCAGGATAAAATTAAATTCATACTTGTAAGACACGAAGAATCTGCAGCATTTATGGCTTGCGCCTATGCAAAATATACTGGAAAGCTTGGGGCATGTGTTGCTACTTCTGGTCCAGGTGCCATTCACCTATTAAATGGATTATATGATGCTAAAGCAGATAATACTCCTGTTATTGCAATTACAGGGTCTACATACTCTGATTTAATGAATTCTAGTTATCAGCAGGATGTTAACCTGCTACAGCTGTATTCTGACGTGACAGTTTACAATAGCATGATAGAAGTTCCAGAGCAAGCAGAAATGGCAGTTGATATTGCATGTAGAACTGCGTTGGCGCAGAGGGGAGTTAGCCATCTAACAATACCTATAGATGTACAGGAAAAGAAACTAAGTGGCAATTATTCTAGACACAATGTTCCTTATCATCATACTTCTCATGCCTACGTTTCAGAAACGATCCCACGTCGTTCTGTAATAGAAGATGCAGCTAAAATTCTCGATGCTGGAAATAGAGTTGTTATACTTGTAGGACAAGGGGCACTCGGAGCTGGAGAAGAGGTTCTTGCAGTTGCAGAAAAGTTAGGTGCTCCGGTCGTTAAAGCGCTATTAGGTAAAGCAGTAATTCCCGATGACAACCAGTTTACTACTGGAGGTATCGGTTTGCTTGGAACGACACCATCTAGTGACGCTATGGATGAAGCAGATACACTACTTATGGTCGGAACATCTTTTCCTTATATCGACTATCTTCCTAAACTAGGCAAGGCAAGAGGAATTCAAATTGATATAAAGCCTGAAAAGATTGGTCTTCGTTATCCTGTGGAAATTGGTTTGGTAGGAGATTCAAAGCTGATATTAACTGAATTACTTCCACTATTGCATCAACATGATCTAGGATTTCTCAAGTCAATGCAGGATTCTATGAAGAAGTGGAATAGGTTGATGTTAGAGCAAAGTACTAGAACTGATAAACCAATCAAACCACAAGTTATCGCCAAAGCAGTCTCTGATGAGCTTGATGACGATGCTATAATTTCTGTTGATTGTGGAACAAATACAAGTTGGGCGGCTCGTCATATTGATATACGAAAGGGCATGAAATTTTCTGTATCTGGTACCTTGTCAAGTATGGCAAATGCTTTACCATATGCGATAGCAGCACAGATTGCATTTCCAGAAAGACAATCAGTTGCATTTGTTGGTGATGCTGGATTGACTATGTTGATGGGTGAATTTGCTACTGCAGTGCAATATAACCTGCCTATCAAGGTAATCGTTATCAAAAATAATACCTTAGGGATGATTAGATGGGAGCAGATGGCATTTCTTGGAAACCCTGAATTTGGAGTAGAATTTTCTCCAATAGATTGGGTAAAGTTCGCTGAGGCTTGCGGTGGTAGAGGGTATGCCATCAAAGAACCAAATGAGGTAAAATCTATTATGAATCAAGCTATGAAGGAGAGAAAACAACCAACTATAATTGAGGCATATGTAGATCCCTTTGAACCACCAATGCCACCAAAAGTAGAAATGGATTTCGTTAAAGAATTAGCCAAATCATTTGCTAAAGGCCAACCATATGCAAAGAGGATAGGATTGACTTTATACAGAGACCAAGTTCATAATATTTTAAAAAATATACACACTCATAATATTGACAGCTAAAAAGTAGAGGCTGGAAAATAAATAATAAAATGGGCTGAAAAAAATGAAAAAACAACGACAATCAAATTACACTTGTGATGTTTTAATCATAGGTGGTGGTTCTGCTGGTCTTAGAGCTGCGATCGAAGCCCATGATGCCGGTGCTGATGTTCTCATAATTAGTAAAAGTAAGAAAGGTGATCCTCATACAACATTAGCAAGAGGTGGTATCAATGCCGCTCTTGGCACTATGGACCCAGAAGATAACTGGGTGGTACATGCAGCCGATACTCTTAGAGAAGGTGAATTTCTTGCTGACTATGAAAGAGTTGAGATACTCTGCAAAAATGCACCCGATGCTATAAATGAACTGGTGACTTGGGGCGCTAAATTTCACAGAGAGAAAGATGGTAGGCTAACACAGCGGTTTTTTGGGGCTCACACTTATAGAAGGACTGTATTTTATGAAGACTGGACCGGCCAGGAAATAATTCGTGTTTTAATGGAGCAGGTAAATCAGAGGAAAATCAAGATAATCGACAATGTTTACATCATGAAATTATTATTGTTGAATTCAGATGGTGATGATGCAAATAGAGAAAGATTATCATCATCTTCAAAAGCACAGGGTGTGGCACAAGTTCCTAATGAACAGGAACAAGAGCAAGAAAAAATCAAAGGAGCATTTGGGGTAGATATCGAAAAGAAAGAGTTTATTACATTTGAATGCAAGTCTTTAATCCTAGCTGCTGGTGGATATACTAGGGTATATGAAGTAAGTAGTTCTAGGATTTTTGAAAACTACGGAGAAGGTATTGCTCTTGCATATGAGGTAGGTGTAGATTTAGTAGATATGGAAATGGTGCAGTTTCATCCTACTGGAATGGTTTGGCCAGAGCAAGCAGTGGGTACTCTGGCTACAGAAGCAATAAGGGGTGAAGGAGGTATTCTGCTAAACTCACAAGGCGAGAGGTTTATGAAAAATTATGATCCGGAAAGAATGGAGCTAGGACCACGTGACGTAGTCGCTCGTGCTAATTATAATGAAATAATCTCTGGTAGAGGAACAGAACATGGTGGAGTTTGGTTGGATGTAACACACTTAAGAAAAGAAGTAATTCTGGAACGGCTTACTACTATGTATGAACAATTCCAAAAACTAGATGGGATCGATATTTCAAAAGAGAAAATGGAAGTTGGGCCTACCGCACATTATTCTATGGGTGGAGTTGTAGTAGATATAAACTGTCAAACAAGGGTTACCGGTTTATTCGCTGTTGGGGAAGTAATAAGTCAGATTCACGGTGCCAATCGTTTGGGTGGAAATAGCTTGCTAGATACAATTGTTTTTGGAAAAATTGCTGGTGGTGAAGCAGCAAGATTAGCAAAGCAAACAGGGAAAGGAAATACAAAGAAATCTAAAGATGCATCATCACAGCTGAAATCAAAAAATGACACTCAAACAAACGGATTTGGTGATAATGATGATGACTTTTATGATGGAATCTTTGTAGTTAAAGAGCCAATTAAGTTTCGTAATAAATTACAAAAAGTGATGATGGAATATGCAGGTATAGTAAGAGAACAGACAAGGCTTCAAAACGGATTGGAACAAATTCTAGAATTAAAGAATGAACTTTATTCTAATAAACGCCATATTAATTTAAAGGAGTCCGTTATTGACGATAATAATAAATTTGAAAATATTGTCCTAACTTCGCAAGTGAAATCATCACTTATTTCTTGTGAGGCGATAATAAGAAGTGCCTTGATTCGAGAAGAGAGTAGAGGCGCTCACTATAGATCTGACTTTCCAAAGCTTGATGATGAAAGATGGAATCTAAATATCTATTGCAGAAAGGAAGGAAACGGAGTATCAGCAGCGGCGGAAATGACATTATTTAAACATAAAGTTAAAGAAATCAAGGGACGACTAGCAGATTTTGTTAAATCTCATGTCAAAGCAGCACACCACCGTACATTTGAATAATAATTTTATTATTACATGTCACACTCTTTTGTGGAGTTTCCAAACATAGACAGGGCGTTCAAATCCTTCTGCCAGAATCCTACCTAGATTATACTATTGTCTAGAAGTCAGTTTCAACTTACGTTTAGTCATGCAGTCAAGATATTAGAATGCTCTCAAAATAAAAAACGTACGAGTTAATTGGAACGCTCATTCACATGCCCATTATGGAAACAAGTGAATTTGTTCATTTAGATGATATGACTACTAGAATCCAATCTTTTCCGATAAGGGTCCATATCTGTTCGGGCCCGATGGACAGGTGGGTTCTATTACTAGTTAATTACAAAATATTAGAACATCGTTCCTTCGTTTAATACCTAACGTCAATGCTACAATTCAAGCCAGTTCATGAGACAGTCGGGATTAGAACCTGCATGTACTAGGGTTCTACTACTTGGTATATATTCATCCTTTATGCATCTAGTGGCCGAGACCAATCGTTAAAACGTAGAACTCTGCCAGCCTTGGAGTCTGATAGGTTCCAATTAACTAGGTGGTCTATGTGAATTTTCACAGTTATGTCGTCGCCTTTAGACAGATAGGATGCAACACTTGGATCGCGAAGGCCCTCAGCAGTAACGTATTTCAAATGGATCTGATGATTAATCCTTCGTGATTCTTCCCCTTCAACAAGTTCTACAGAGCCTCTAATCAATACCCCTTTCAGGTTCAACCCTGCGCGTGAAATGTCTATCATCACTGATGCGTATGGTCTCGCTCTTAGGTTCTTGTATTTGCGGGTATGACGAGAAGTGGGGATACAAATGTCATTACCAAGGCGTATAAACCACATGGGAACAATATGGATAGTGTTACCTTCGCCAAGTGTGGCCAAATTAGCAATGAGAGTCATTGATAGAATTTTGTCGATTTCAGCTGAACTAAGCGAAGGAGGTTTAACATTCTCAGAGCTGGAATTTGAGTCCATTACCTGTCTTAATCACTATTCATATTACTACTTGAGCCCTAATAATCTGTGCCGGTGTATAGAAGAATCTTTATGGTAATCCTGGACTAATGATTTGTGGATCATAATTGGAGTGGTAAATGGGTTTGCTACAAAGTTAGGAAAAAGGAAATTAGAAAGTTTTTCAAAGCTGTTTAGCGTAATAAGATAGTTAGTAAATTGAGCATCAGGAAGCAGAAAAAACGTAAAAACTTGGGAGACATTTTTGATAAACATGTAAAACACGAATTCATTGATCATGATGTAGAAGCAACTATGAAGACTATGGTAAATGAGCCTATTGTACATAACGTACCGATATTGACAGGAGGAATTGGTTTTGATAATGTATTTAATTTTTATAAAAATGAGTTTGTTGGCAAGATGCCCGATGATACGAAGATTACTCGCATTTCAAGAACTGTTGGTAAAGATCAGGTTGTGGACGAACTCATATTATGTTTCACTCACGATATAGAAATAAAATCTATGTTGCCAGGAATCCCTCCGACTGGTAGGTATGTTGAGCTTCCACATGTAGTAGTTATGAAATTTGAAGGAAATAAGATTTTACATGAACACATCTATTGGGATCAAGCATCACTATTAGTACAAGTTGGACTCATAGATTCT
>JAJPIN010000263.1 GCA_021324715.1 Nitrososphaeria archaeon | reverse complement strand
TGATAATGTCTTAAAAAATATGATTAAAAATGCGCGTGGTGGATTTAAAAAGCGCAATTTCACCCAGTCCGCAGAATTGAGCCTCATATTAAAGGACATTGATGTCAAAAAAGGATTTAGTATTAATGAAGTAGTAAGCCTGCCAAATAAGACAACCAAGTCTTCAAGCATATGCGTATTTGCATCTGGAGATATGGGAATGAGGGCTAAAAAAGCTGAAGTCGACAGAGTCATTGATCCTGACGAACTAGACAGGCTTGCGACGAATAAAAAGGATGCTAGAAAAGTTGTAAAAGCATACGATTTCTTCTTGGCTGACACTTCGCTGATGTCCAGTGTTGGTCGCTCCCTAGGACAATTCATCGGACCCAAAGGTAAAATGCCATCGCCAATTGCTTATGGAGCTCCAATAGAGAACATTGCAGAAAGGTTCAGGGGCTCTGTCAGAGCAAGGACAAAAAATCAACTTAACATATCTGCAAAGATAGGTGATGAAAAAATGGAAGATGAGCATCTTGTAAAGAATGCACTTGCCATAATAGCCGCAGTTGAAAAAAAATTACCGCAGGGAGACAAGAATATCCGTGATATGTCTATAAAGTTCACAATGAGCAATCCATCCAAGGCTTCGACAGTAGGAGATAAACAAAAGTAAGGCGATATACTTTGGAATCAAAAAAACATACTAGGACAATCTATCCAAAAGGAAAACAAGAATTGCATAAACAAATGCTTGAACTCCCAAAATCTTATAAGGTTATTGCACTCTCAAAAATTAACAAAGTTCGAGCAACACAACTAATGATGATACGTAAAAAATTCCACAAGGATATTATAATCAAAGTAATAAAAAATAGGGTAACACAAAAGGCATTTGAGAATATATCTGACATAGAGGGAATTGATAAATTGAGTTCCCAATTAGAGGAACAATGTGCACTAATGTTTACCAATATTAGTCCTTTCAAACTTAATCTCATATTCGATCAAAATAAGGTATTTCTAGCAGCAAAAGGTGGAGACATTACAAAAACTGAAATAACCATTCCATCTGGCGATACGGGAATAACTCCTGGTCCAGTATTATCGGAATTCAAAGAAGCGAACGTACCTACAAAAATTGATCAAGGAACAATATGGGTAAGTAAAGATACAGTAGTCGCAAAACCAGGTGATGCAATTTCTACAAAACTTGCGTCTTTACTATCAAAATTAAACATTAAACCAATTGAAGCAGGAATTGTAGTAAACTATGCTCTTGCAGATAATTTAGTATTTGCTGAAAATGATCTAAGAATTGATCTAAATGAATTTAGAAATGAATTAAACAGATCGTATAATGAGTCTGTATCACTTGCAGTTGAGTCAAGTTATTTTACGAAAGAGTCCATGGAATATCTATTGCCAAAGGCGCTCGGACATGCTCAATCATTGGCGCTTGAAGCAAATTATTTGACAAAAGAGACCACAGGACAAATCATATCACTATCAGCAATGAAAGCTAACAATCTAGCATCCATGTTAAAGAACAAGGGTTACTCATACGGCTAATTCGACAGAATCACCCCATTGGTAAATCTGAAGTTCAGAGTCGACCTATAATATAAGTTCTTTTTATGACTTCTCCATCACGAAATAATTTCTCATAGAAAATACGGAAGGTCTAAATGTAAAAAATTGATAAAAAAAGAAAGGTCTAACCAAATAAGGAGGATAATCCTTCTAGAGCTTCTTCTTCTTTCTTTTCATCCTTTTTCTCTTCTTTCTTTTCATCCTTTGCTTGCGTATTATCTGATGCGGTAGGTGCAGTTGCGGGTACTGCCATGGCCATCGGAGTTGATTTAAGAGACTCCTCTATGTTCACTTCGCTCAAGGCTGCTACCAATGCCTTTACCTTAACTTCATCGGGATTTGCTCCAGTAGCTTTTATGACATTTTTTACAGTATCTTCGGTGATATCTTTGTTTAATTTATGTAATAACAATGCAGCATATACGTATTCCATTTTATGAATGCTCTATCCATGACCATAATATAAAACTTTCAAATCATAATATTTTGGTACTTCTCGCAACAGCATACATGTGGTCCTTTAAATCCCTTTCATATAATGAATTCATTTTTTCCAATAATATAGATCTAGCCTGCATTCTATCTTCAATAGATGCAGCTCTTAATACATTAGCAAAGAGTTCAGGAAGGTTTTCTTTTATCCATCCATCAAGTACGTGAAACCTTTCTTCATTTATCCAATTCATTTTTGCTGAGCTTATATCAATTTCCTCATCAATATTGCCAGTTTCAACATTATCAATTAGTAAGAAAATGCAATTGTTCGGATCGGGATTTTCAAGAACTTGTCTTGGTCTTCCCTCACCTCTGCCAGAAGTAACTTTTTCGAGCAGGCCCAAGGGTATAATATATGAACCTCTTATTCTTGCGACAGAACCAGCCAGATGAATGATCCTTCCGATAATAAGCCTTATTTTCTGAGAATATTCCTGAGATATGAAAACATAATCGCCCTCCTTTAACTTGTTCCTTCCAAATAACATATTCAAAATGTGTTTTAATAAATTATTTAATTTTTGCTATAAATTGAGACAATCTAGGTGATATGATTTGTGGCTAGCAGAATAACATGCTAAACTCAAATTTGTTCAAATTTTAATATTAGTTAAATAGATAATTTGTTGGAGTGCAAAGAGTGTTTGTCGCCGCAGACATTTACAAAAAAAAAGAAATTCAAAAGATTCAACAAAATTTGGTAAC
>JAJPIN010000231.1 GCA_021324715.1 Nitrososphaeria archaeon | reverse complement strand
TAGCAATAAATCCACTTGGAAATGATGAGATCTTTAGCAGTGTACCATTTGGAGCAAAAACGTACATTACTGCATTTATTTTTTGATTTTTCAATAAAGCATCTTGAATTGTATACTTTACGTTTACTTTAAGTTGATTTGCATCGGTATTTGTTAGAGGCGAAAAGGTTGAATTAGCAAGAGATATAACTATTCCTGGCTTATTCTGTGCAAATAATGACTGTGTGTTGATTGTTATTGTATAAGAAACCAATATGGATAAGGTTAGGATTAACGCAATCATATATCTTGTTAAATTGAACATTTCTATTCACCAGACAATAGCAATTTATTTTCGTGAATAAAAAATGTTTCTTATCAGTACTCAAATTAATTGACAATATCTAAAAAATCTCCCGAAAAAGAGAAGAAATCTTTAGTTTAAATGAGTTACAGAATATTAATACTAAGAATATGGAAATCTGATTCCTTTAGATATGCATTACTCTCAAAGCAATGACTGATTAAAGTTAATATACATCTCAAATATCCTGGTACAATAATCAAGCTAGGCCAAACATCGGTTTAGCTCTTTATGATTGATCTGTAGCAAAAGTTTCCACGACCTTTTTCCACGCAATTGCCAAGTTTTGTTTATTATATCCGCCTCCACCCAGTCCAATAATTCTTCCATGGGCCTTATCGTGAGCAACCCTATGGAGTGTCTTCGCAGCATATTCGTGAGATTTCTCAGTATATCTTAAATGCGTTAATGGGTCTCCCGACAAGCCGTCCGCTCCGCATTGGAATATGATCAATTCAAAATTCATTGAATTAATAAAATTTTCAATTTTCATAAAAGCTGAAATAAAATCACTATCGGTCGCACCAGGTTGTAGAGGCAAATTAAGCTTGGAGCCTTTTCCAGCTCCTAATCCGTTTTCTGATTCAAAACCAGTTCCAGGATATAAGAATGAACCGTCCTCATGAATATCAGCTATGATTAGATCGGGATCTTGTTCAAATTCGTAGTATACACCATCTCCATGGTGAGCATCAATATCAACATACAATATTTTCTTTAAATTGTATTTCTTCCTCGCATAAATTATTGCATTTCCTATATCATTAAATACACAAAACCCCCCCGCTGCATTCCTTCTAGCGTGATGCAGACCCCCAATGGGATTGAATGCATGAAGAATTCCATTTGTATTATTAATAACAGTGTCAATAGCCAATAGTGTAGAACCTACTACATACATAGAGGCCTCAAATACGCCTTTAAAGGAAGGTGTATCCCCTGAATCAAGATACCCCAATCCAGTTTTTGACGACTCTTTTACAAAATTGATATAGTTTTTGTCATGAAAAGAAGAGATTGTTGTTTCATCTGCTAGAGCGGGGGATAGTAGTTTTAAATTACCTGAATCAATAGTCTCAGATTGACTAATCTGTGACCAAAAAGCATCAAGTCTACCAGAATTCAACGGATGTTTCTCACCGAAGGAATAGTTCGAAAGTTCCTTACCTAAGATAACTCCAGTATTGCACATCAATCATTTATTCACGATTGGAGTATTAGTAGATTGTCAGAATCTCATCTGTAGACTCTAAAAAAGTTTTATTTTATTTTAAAGGTACCACCTGAAGAAATATCACTCCACAGTCACCCAGAATATAATGTGGTAGAATTCTCTGGACTTTCAAAAATCCTTTATAGTACAAATACGATATTATATCCAGATCAGAATGTGCTACGATTTTGAACTTCCAGAGAAGGTAAAACAAAAAAGTAAAAATACATTACGCGAGGAAGATAAAGAAATTGAACCTGAATTAGAGCCAATGACGGTTTCAAACTAATGTAATTTCTTACTTTCTTTTAGTAATGTCATTGTGATTATTCTAGATCTAATGTTATGGCTTGATATCAGCTCTGTCATAAATCCACAATTATACTCAATGACCTTGCCCTATTGGATATAGGTCTGATTAGAATTATCAAAGTTTTTAATTAATTCAAATTTGTTCTCAAATTTATCATAATTTACTAATCCTAACTTTGGAAAAATTTTCAGAGGATCCTCAGCCATAGTTGATACCGTGCAATTTTCACCAAAGAATTTTTTGCAAAGTTCTACAGTCATGTATCTTACTTTATTTTCATCCAAAATTCCAAAACTATGTAGATATTCATGTAAAAGTACCGTAAATAAGTACGCGTTGTATTCCTCATTAGTAGTTGAATATTTCCTTACCAAATCTAATACGAGCTTATTCACCGCAATAACATTTGAACCCAATACGTGATAAGCTCCTATTCTTGTAGGCATTCCGTGTAGCATCAGGCTCAAACCAGCTCGTTTCATATCATATACTGAATTAACAGAAGACTTTACAAACTCAAACATTTCGTTAAAGTCTTTCAAATAAGACAGCTTGTCTTTATTGCTATTTTGTTTCTCAACTGTAATGGTTGACACTATTGCTAGCTTTATTATTCTCATATCTACCTATAAATCATGGCCTGCAATTTTAAGTCGCCGTGTTTTTGACAATTATAAAATTTTCAACTCATTAGATTAATTAAGGAAATACACCATATAGTCAGTATCTAGTACATGGCTGTACATTGGAAAGGAGATTCTGGTCTACGTGCCAGAATGATCTTGAGTTTCATCCTTTTAGGAATACTGTATCTTATATTCTTAAGTATACTTCACTATTTAGGAGTTGGATATATTCCACTCGCGCTAATCGCATCAGCAATGATCTTAGCACAATGGTATTTCTCCGACAAGATAGTGCTATGGAGTTCTGGTGCCAAGATCGTAACAAAAGAAGAATATCCTAGGCTGCACGAAATTGTGGGAAGACTATCAGCTAATAATGGACTTCCTAAGCCTAAAGTTGCGCTGGTAAATTCGCAAGTACCGAATGCCTTTGCTACAGGTAAAAGTCCCAAGAGCTCTCTCGTTGCAGTAACCACAGGGATTATGGATCTTTTGGAAGATGATGAGCTCGAAGCAGTAATAGGTCATGAACTGACACATGTCAGAAGCAGGGATGTCCTAGTTCTAACATTAGCCAGTGTATTTTCTACTGTAGCTTGGTATCTTGTACAATTTGGATTTTTTGGTGGATTGCAGACAAGAGATCGGAATGCTGTTGGAACTACTGCTATTGTGATGTTAGTTGCAATATTAACATGGTTAGTAAGCTTCTTAATTATTAGGGCAATCTCAAGGTATAGAGAATATTCTGCAGATAGGGGTGGAGCAATTATGACAGGAAAGCCTGATAAATTAGCAAGTGCTCTTCTCAAGATTAGCGGTAAAATTGGAAGTGTTCCACCAAAAGAATTAGAAAAGGTCCAGCAATTGAATGCATTTTTTATTATTCCAGCTCTTACAAGAAGTTCTTTTGCCAACCTATTCTCTACCCATCCACCAGTTGAAAAGAGAGTTCAAAAACTCATGGAAATGAAAAGTGGAATGAATGAATAAACACTACGATGGCTCGTCACAATTTATGGAATGATAGTTGATAATAGTGATGGTATAGTTTCAACCCAAATATGTTTCGGAGATCCATTATTTTCACTCAGCCCATCCTTTGATAAAAGACTTAGGAAGGAATTATTTTATTTTCGCTAAATAAATAGTCAATTATTGATAATCATGTAAACGTTTGTCTCTATGTAATTCTATTTTCCGTTTTACCTCGACTTTGTGTTTGCTTATGATGTGATTATTGGCGCAAGTGTCGTGCATTATGCCAAAATCGCAAAATTCACAGGATGTAACAAAGTCCCGATTATGTAATTTTCTCTTACAATATTTGCAAGTATCAGTTTCAATGTCGTAGATTGAAAGAGGCTTTATCCAAGATTCACGCCAAAGTACTATTAACATTAAAAAGAATTTTTCACTGGTCATATTTATTTTCAGTGATATTAGAGAATTCATTATGTTGTGCGCCATGGTTTTTAGATATCCTTCATTTGGTAATGTACACCTAGAATAACTATAGAGTGAAATCATCATGATTTACAGATCCTGCAAATGCATTATTCGTGATTCCGAAATTTTCTGAACATAGTGATATTGCTAGATTAATCTTGTTCGTTAAACCTGGAGGAGCTTCTCGCGTGCAGTTATGATGCAATTATAATTAATAAAACGAAAAATTATTACATGAAAAAAGATAAAATATGTTGTTGTCTAAATTCTCTAATTAAGAACATTGATCAATTTGAACTTTATAAAATATCAAACAAATCGGAAAGAAATTTAATTTAAAATTTATGGTTATTAAATCTGGCCCAATGATTTTGCACTAACTAATTAATCTACACCCAATACGTCTCCAAAATGCTAATTCCATTATAAATGGTCTATTTTTTTGAATCTAGATATGCAATCAGCTGACCTCTGGCATATCCTTTTCCAATCTTAGTAATTTTAATTCTTACTCTATCATCCGGTTTAGTTCCTCCAACAAAGGTAATCAGGCCTCTTATTCGTGTAACACCGGAATCACCATTTCTACTCATATCTAGAATATTTACATCATACTCATCACCTATCTTTACGGGATATCTAAAAGAAGATTCATGTCTAGGGCTCATTTCAGAAAAGTCACCGATGTGATCCTTGTTATTTTTGGAAATGGCATTCTTCATTCTGTCAGGTTGTGATTCTTCTAGGTTATCCAAATTTATCTTCATTGGGTTGTTCGCCTATTTCAATCTTAATTGTGTGCTATTTCATGTTGTTGATATGTTCGAATAATTTAAAATTGTAAAATTCAGATTTAATAACGATAAGTCTGGAATTCATATCGATTAATAATAGACACTTAAAGTTCATCCATCGTAAATTTGCTATAGCACATGTTGCATTTAAATTTCTCATTTCCAGGATTACTTGATAGTACCTCAAGTTGACTCTTAGTCCTACATTTTGGACATCTGCCGTAAACTGTTTTTCTGGGTATGAAAATGATTGTATTGCAATGCATATAAATATTCTATTATCGCACACTGCAAACCAGGTTTCATTATCGAATTTATGTATTTGACTTCTTTACTAATTCAGAATATAATTGGCTGCCAAGGAGTTATGCAATCTCAGATAAAATTTAGGAATTTAAACGCATCTTTAAAGAAATGAAGAACAAAATTGAATCAAATATTTCAAGATTCAATGTAAAAAGGGTTGTTGCCTTTTACATGTCAGTACTCGAACACGAGTGAGTTATCATTTTGGATGCAGAAAATGCACGTGATATAGAGCAACTAAGTATTGCGGTAGGAATTTCTTCATTTAATTCAGTAAAAATAGTACCATTGAGATATTTTGATGAGGTAGTTAAAAAGCTAGAAGGTTAGAACCTTCCTTCATATCACAAACTAATTTCCCTAGATCTATTCTATCTAATCGAATAGGTTGGCTTTATCAAATCTGCAATATCCACCCAACACTTAGCTATTTCATCCATAGTATATACTATATTTATTATCTTTAATACAGCTTCATAATTCCCTTCTAGTTTGATATATTCATTCTTTATGAAGTTAGATATTGCGTTGAATTTATTGAAGAAAGTTACTACTTGAGAGGACTTCTCGGTATCTTTGGTGATAAACCCCGATATAGATTTTTCTTGCATTTGTAAAATCAAGTTATTTGCCTCAATAATTTTTTCATATTTTATTTTATCAAAAGAACCCGCTAGAAGAGAGGATAATTTAGAAATAAGATCTCCAGCATTCTCTAAATGGTTAGAAGCTATTCTATAATCCAGAATATCGATATTACTAAGATCCAGGCTAGTAGCTAATCTACGATCCATCAGGGCAGTTCTTATTAATCGTACAATTAAGAAGTACTGCCTGTTTACTTCATCATCTCTTCCCCTCACCAGAAGATCGATATTGGTTTCTCCAGTTTTCATAGCATTGACTATGTCTCTATGTGTACCATTTACAATAGAGCTCATTTGTTTCAGTAATTTTGAAATATTCAAAGAGCGTGAATCAAGAAGAAATTGTATTGTAATGTTAAGACCATCTTCATCAACGATTTCTAGACCGACCAAGTTTCTCATTGCTTTCTTAATAACTTCCCGATCCTCGAAATCGATTTGAGTCTTGCCCACAATCTTTATGGTATCATAGCCTAAGAGATATGCTCCGTAAATCTGATTTATCAATTTGTCATGGGAAAGATCAATAAGATGAATTGCTATTTCTTTGTTCTGAATATTTCTAATACTGGCGGGAAATATTGTGATCGAATTATCCTCATTATTTTCAATTGATAAAATATCGCCCTTTTTAAGACCTAGAGTTTTAATCCACTCGGCCGGTAAAGACATTAAGACACTGCTTCCGATTTTTTGTAACCGTCGTTCACTCTGAAGCATATGACATTTAAATGCATATAAATTAATTAAACATTATTCTTATATTTTTGGAATATTATATTATCACATTAGATGACCTTAGAAATAACACCTCCTATTTCTATTGCCAAGGCATATAGTCCAAGCCACATTACCGGATTCTATAGTGAGGTTAAGAATGATTCAGCCCTTAATCGCGGCTCTCTTGGGGCAGGAGTTTCCATCCGCAAAGGTGTCAAAACCACAGTAGAGCTTTACGATAGTGAAAAGAGTAATTTCGTAATTCGCATTAATGGTGTTAATACAAAAGATGCGATAGTTTCAAAATTTGTAATAGATGAATTTCTGAAAAGAACAAAAAACCATTACTTTCTTAATGTGAGTCATGAAGTTCAAGTACCAATTGGATACGGAATTGGTACAAGTGGCTCCGCAGCATTGAGTTTGGCTTTTGCACTAAATGATGCTCTTTCATTGGGACTTTCCGATACGGAATCTGCTCAGATAGCTCATAGAGCCGAGATAGAATGTAAAACAGGTCTTGGTACGGTACTCTCCGAGTTTTGCGGAGGATTATGTGTTAGAATAAAGGGTGGCGCCCCAGGTATCGGAAGAACAAAGATAATAAAAATCAATAATTGCAAAGTTGCAATCTTTTGTTTTTCGCCTATGTTTACCCAGTATTTTATTGAAAGTATTAGAAATATTTCAAATCCTGAATGCACTAGTATGATGATGAAAGTCTTAGAAACTAAAAGTACTTTAGAATTCCTGAAAATATCTTACGAGTTTTCACAATCTCTGCTATTCATAAATAAGAATTGTAATACTCTGATGGATTGTTTGATGCAAAACGGTTTTAATTGTAGTGCGGCTTTATTTGGACAAACCGTTTTCACAATCGTAAAAGAGAATGAATTAGAAATAATAAAGAAGATTTCGAAAAACTTCCCCGCAGAATTATTTATTTCTGATATCGAAAATGAAGGTGCCAGAATAATAAAAAAACATGATACATAAGATTTCTCGAGCTCATCCAAGGGCAAGTTCCCTCATGATACGAGAAAAATTGGTTAATGGCTTTAGGAATGGAATTGTTGTTCCACAGGGACTGATTGCACATGGTAGAGGTGAGGCATTTGATTATCTGCTGGGCGAAAAGACATCAAAGCACGCGTATGAGGCTGAAAAGGTTGCAGTTTGCTTACTATTGCTATCAAATAAGTCAATTATTTCTATTAATGGTAACGCTGCCGCATTATGTCCAAAAGATCTTGTTACACTGGCTAAGGTTACTAATTCACGTATAGAGGTAAATCTTTTTCACAAGAGTAGAGCCAGAACTAGTGCAATCGCAAGGGTATTAAGAAAGGAAAATAAAGCAGAAATATTGGGGCTAGATGACAATTCAAAAGCTATTATGGAGGATATAGCAAGCGATCGCAAATATGTCGATAAAAATGGGATAATGATCTCTGATACTATTTTTCTTGCACTCGAGGATGGAGATAGAACAGAAAGTTTAGTACGGATGGGCAAGAAAGTAATTTCTGTCGATCTCAATCCTTTATCTAGAACGGCAATAGCGTCTAATATTACTATCATTGATAATATTGTACGTGCAATACC